>CAYPLT010000015.1:0-13471 GCA_964411695.1 uncultured Candidatus Soleaferrea sp. | reverse complement strand
GGCATAGGACCATCAGCAGCAGAAACAACTAATATTGCTCCATCCATTTGAGCTGCACCGGTGATCATGTTCTTAACGTAGTCAGCGTGTCCAGGGCAGTCAACGTGAGCATAGTGTCTTTTGTCTGTTTCATACTCAACGTGAGCAGTGTTAATTGTAATACCACGTTCTCTTTCTTCTGGAGCTTTATCTATTTGATCATAAGCTTGATATTGTGCCTTTCCTTGTAATCCTAAAACTTTTGTAATAGCAGCGGTTAATGTTGTTTTTCCGTGGTCAACGTGACCAATAGTACCAATATTAACGTGAGGTTTATTACGTTCAAATTTAGCTTTTGCCATTTTATTTGGCCTCCTTAAAAAAATTTTTATATATTAAATCACTTAACCAGTGAAGTGTTAACACAATTAATCTTTTTTATTACGAGTGTTCATAATTCCTTCTGCAATAGATTTTGGAACTTCAATGTAATGGCTAGGTTCCATAGTGTATTGGCCTCTTCCTTGAGTTTTAGATCTAAGATCTGTAGCATAACCAAACATTTCAGAAAGAGGAACGAAGGAATTGATTTGTTGAACACCAGTTCTTGATTCCATACCTTGAATTTGACCACGTCTAGAGTTCAAATCTCCAATAACGTCACCCATATATTCTTCAGGTACAATTACTGTTACTTTCATAATAGGCTCTAAAATAACAGGGTCTGCTTTCTTCATTGCTTCTTTAAATGCTATAGAACCTGCAATTTTAAATGCCATTTCAGATGAATCAACTTCATGGAACGAACCATCATAAAGGGTAACTATGCAGTCAACAACAGGGTAACTAGCTAAAACACCAGTTTGCATTGCACCTTGAATACCTGCATCAACAGCAGGAATATATTCTTTAGGAATAGCTCCTCCTACGATTTTATTTCTAAATTCGTATCCCTTACCACTTTCATTTGGTTCAACAATAATTTTAACGTGACCATATTGACCACGACCACCAGACTGACGAGCATATTTGTAGTCAACATCTGCTGATTTTCTAATTGTTTCTTTGTAAGCAACTTGTGGTTTACCTACGTTGGCTTCTACTTTGAACTCTCTTAAAAGTCTGTCAACAATAATTTCTAGGTGAAGCTCACCCATACCAGCAATAATTGTCTGACCTGTTTCTTCATCAGTGTAAGTTTTAAATGTTGGGTCTTCTTCAGCTAATTTAGAAAGCCCGATACCCATTTTTTCTTGTCCTGCTTTAGTTTTGGGTTCAATAGCAACACGAATAACTGGTTCAGGGAATTCCATTGACTCTAAAATAACTGGGTGTTTAGGGTCACATAGTGTGTCACCTGTAGTTGTATTTTTAAGACCAACAGCTGCAGCAATATCTCCAGCGTAACAAGTTTCTATGTCTTGACGGTGATTTGCATGCATCTGTAAAATACGACCAATTCTTTCATTGTTATCTTTTGTTGAATTGTAAACAGTAGAACCAGCATCTATAGTACCGGAATAAACTCTAAAGAAGCATAATTTACCAACATATGGGTCTGTGGCAATTTTAAATGCTAATGCTGCAAAAGGTTCACTGTCTGAAGATGGACGAGAAACTTCTTCATCAGTTTCAGGGTTTATACCTTTAATATCTTCAACGTCTGTTGGAGCAGGCATATAATCTACTATTGCATCAAGTAATTTTTGAACACCTTTATTTTTATAAGAAGTACCGCAAGTAACAGGAACCATTGTGTTAGCGATTGTTGCGGACCTAATTGCTTTTTTAATTTCTTCTACTGTAAGTTCTTCACCTGATAGATATTTATCTAGCAAAACTTCATCTTGTTCTGCAACAGCTTCTAACAATTTGTTGTGATATTCTTCAGCTTTTTCTTTTAAATCTTCAGGTATTTCTTCAACACGGATATCTTTACCAAGATCATCATAATAAACATAGGCCTTCATTTCAACAAGGTCTATAATACCTTTGAAACTATCTTCAGAACCTATTGGCAACTGAATAGGCACAGCATTACATTTTAAACGTTCAAGCATCATATTAACAACGTTGTAAAAATCAGCGCCCATAATGTCCATTTTGTTAACATATGCCATTCTTGGAACGCGGTATTTATCAGCTTGACGCCAAACAGTTTCAGTTTGAGGTTCAACACCACCTTTAGCGCACAAAACTGTAACAGAACCGTCTAAAACTCTAAGAGATCTTTCTACTTCAACTGTAAAGTCAACGTGTCCAGGAGTATCGATAATATTTATACGATGTTTTTTCCAAAAAGCTGTTGTTGCAGCAGAAGTAATTGTTATACCTCTTTCTTGTTCTTGTTCCATCCAGTCCATAGTTGCAGCACCTTCGTGAACTTCACCAATTTTATGGTTAATACCGGTGTAAAACAAGATTCTTTCAGTTGTGGTTGTTTTACCTGCATCAATGTGAGCCATAATACCTATGTTTCTTGTCATTTCTAATGAAACATCTCTTGGCATAACTTCCGTCAACTCCTTTCTATTATTCATCTAACATATAAAAAATTAAAATTACTGTTTTAATTTTTTTATTACCATCTGTAATGAGCAAAAGCCTTGTTAGACTCAGCCATTTTGTGTGTATCTTCGCACTTTTTGTAAGCACCACCTGTTTTATTGCAGGCATCCATTATTTCATGTGCCAAACGCTCTTTCATAGTTTTCTCAGATCTTTGACGAGCGTAAACTGTCAGCCATCTTAAACCTAGTGTAGTACGTCTGTCTGCCCTTACGTCCATAGGAACTTGGTAAGTTGCACCACCAACACGGCGCGCTTTAACTTCTAAAACAGGCATAACATTTTCCATAGCTTCTTGAAAAGCTTCTAATGGTTCTTTTCCTAATTGAGTTTGAATTATTTCAAAAGCACCGTAAACTATCTGTTGAGCAACACCTTTTTTACCGTCATACATAACGTTATTAATTAAACGAGTAACTAACTTAGAGTTATATAGTGGGTCAGGCAAAACATCTCTTTTGGCGACTCGACCTCTTCTTGGCATTAAACTTCCCTCCTTCATAAAGAATGATATCATAGGTACTCGAAAGCTTTCATCCACTCTCGTTTGCTAAACAAAGAGGCAATATCAAAATGCCGTCTTTATTGGGCATAGAAATTTTTTGTGGAATATTATATTACTTTTTTGCACCAGCCTTTGGCTTTTTAGCACCGTATTTAGAACGGCTCTGAGCTCTGTTAGCTACACCTTGAGCGTCTAAAGTACCTCTAATAGTGTGGTAACGAACACCAGGTAAGTCTTTAACACGACCACCACGAATCAAAACAACGCTGTGTTCTTGTAAGTTATGACCAATACCAGGTATGTATGAAGTAACTTCCATACCATTAGAAAGTCTAACCCTAGCAACTTTACGAAGAGCTGAGTTTGGTTTTTTAGGTGTTTGTGTTCTGATAGAAGTGCAAACTCCACGTTTTTGAGGAGACTTTTGGTCAATAGCCACCATCTTTTTAGAGTTAAAACCCTTTAAAAGAGCAGGAGCAGTTGATTTTTTGTGTAGTGTTTTTCTACCTTTTCTCACTAACTGATTAAAGGTTGGCATTTTATTCATCCTCCTTTGCTTTAAAATATGAAACTTTAATAATCTCACTCATTTTAATATTATAGCTTAAAAAATCGATTATGTCAAGAAATTTTAATAAATTAAAAGAAATTTTTTGAAGTTGAATTTTAGGGTGCAACTTTTTTAAATTTGGTAGGTTATAGTAGGGGACAGAATAAATTTTATTTAAGTATTTAGTGAGTCATTATAAGGCAAAATAGATACTGTTTTAGAAAAACATACCTAAAGTGATGTTAGGTTAGCTATTAATAAGCTTGAACTAAATTTCTAATTTTTTTAAATAAAAATTAAAAAAAAGATAAAAACTAGTTGACTTTTAATATTATTAGGTATATACTATTAAGTGTAGACACGGTAATTATTTATTTTTGTTTGTTCTCAAAAGTTGCTGTTTTAAATAAGTAGCAATGCATAATATATATATTTTTTTGTTTGTAAATATTATAGTTTAATGGAAATTGCAATTTATAATGAAGCACAAGCAGAGACAATTTTAGATATTAATTTTGTGTTTAAGTTTTAATATTCTAGATACGCCCTAAAGCTCAAAGAGAGCGTTGTGTATTCATTATATTCAATATACGGCTCGTTGCCGTAAGTGGGCCAATTTAATTCCATTATAGAGAGGTAAAGTAACTATGTATCAAGACAAAACTTTAGTTTGTAAAGATTGTGGAAAGGAATTTGTTTTTACTGCAGGTGAACAAGAATTTTTTGCAGAAAAAGGTTTTACAAATGACCCCCAAAGATGCAAAGAATGCAGAGATGCGAAAAAAAGATCAGTAAAATCTAACCGTAAAATGTACACAACTTCTTGTGCAAATTGCGGTAAAGAAGCTAAAATTCCTTTTGAGCCAGTTGATGGTCGCCCAGTTTATTGCAGTGAATGCTTTGCAGAAATGCGCGATTAATATATATTTTATTTTAATTGTAAAAATTATTTCTATAAGCAACTTGTGTCGATTTTAACGATGTGAGTTGCTTATTTTATTGGTGAGGTATTCATAATTATGGATGTTGTAAAATTTCCGTTGGTTTATGTGAATTCAAAAGAAGAATATAATGATTTTAGAAATTTATTCCATTTAAATTCAAATTTTCCGATTGTTATTGCAGGACCTTGCAGCTTAGAAAGCACACAAGTTTTGGAATATTCTGCTAAATTTTTAAAAAGTTGTGGCGTTAATTTTTTACGTGCCGGTCTTTATAAGCCAAGAACATCTCCATACGATTTTCAAGGACTTAGACGTGATGGGCTTAAAATGACTCAATACATAGCTGAAAAATATGATATCAAAACCGTTGCAGAAGTTACAGATGTAAGAGAACTAGAATTGGTTTTGAAGTATGTAAATGTAATTCAAATTGGTTCTAGAAATATGCAAAATTTTGATTTTTTAAAAGAAGTAGGAAGGCTAAAATGTCCGGTTATTTTAAAAAGAGGAATGTGCTCAACTGTAAATGAATTTATTTTAGCTGCTGAATATCTTGCGGTAGGTGGCAACAGAAATATTCTGCTATGCGAGAGAGGAATTAGAACTTTTGAAAATAGCGTAAGGAATACATTAGATGTTGCGACTATAGCACTAGTTAAAAAATACACAAAATTGCCAATCATAGCAGATTTAAGCCATTCTTTAGGCAGAAAAGATGTTGTAAATGAAGTAGCAAAATCTGTTTTAGCTGCCGGTGCTGATGGAATTATGGTTGAAGTACATCCTAAAGCTCATGAAGCGTTATCAGACCCAAACCAACAACTTGATTTTTGTGAATTTAAAAAATTAATATATGAATTAAAAAAATTTATTATTAAATATTAATTTTAACTTTTAATAAGAGGTGAGCTTAGGTTTTGTTCTGAGTTCACCTCTTGACTTATTTTGTGTTTTGATGTAAAATTTTGAAGAGGAAATAATTTTAGAATAATTTTAAAAATCAAAAAATAATGAATTTCTTTTGAATAATAAAATCTTTTATTTAAAATTATTATACAAAACTTCTAATGCATTATTTTTTATAATTGGTTTAAAATGCTCGTTAATGTAATATTGAACAGAACTTTCTTTTGAAAGGAATATGGAAAATTCTTTTAAAAAATTAATAATTTCTTTATTTTTGTCTTCTGTGACGGTTAGGGTTAAATAATATTTTTTTGAATTTTTATTTTTATGCAAAGAACTTTTAAATATTTTAAATCCGAATTTTTCAAAAAGTGTAATGCAACAATCGAGTAAATCATCTATTGATGAATATTCAAAAGTGTAATTTAGAAAAGTATTTTTTTTAGATTTTGATGAATTCTCATTGTTTATTAATGAAAAATATATTATGCAACCTTGGTCTAAATTTGGAATAACTTCAATTAATAACATTCTATCTAAATAATTAAAACCTGTAGTAATCTTAGCTTTAGATAAAATTTTGGTTATTACTTTTTTTGTGTTATTAGTGTTATAGTAAAGTTCATGGTAGGTTATATTAAATTTTTGTAAATCTTGGTTAGATAAAATTACTTTTAATTTTTGTTTTCCTTCTAAAAGATTGAAAACAATCTAAATCACCCCCAATTATTTCAAATTTTTAATTTTTAGTTTTAAAGTTAAGGAGGTTTTTAATTTGTCTAAAGGTATTAGATTAGACCAATTTAAAGAACCGGCATTTTCAGCCGACATATTAAAATTAAAAGCACAAAATTTGTATGTTAATGCTACTTTTAACAAAGAAAATAAATTTGATTTTAAGTTTTTGTTTTCAGAAAATCAAGAGGTTAAAAAACTTGATTTAATAGCTAATAAATCAATTAAAAATTCAGACTTTCCAGTAGTTAATTTTTTTGCTCCTCAAAATTATTTTATCAAGGGTCAAAAATATTTAATTAGTGATGAAGGTAAAGCAACTTCTTTTATTGTTTTAGAATCTGAAGAATATAAAAGAAAAGAAGAAAACCAAGATTATTTTAAAGATTTAAGGGATTTGGATTTTGAAAGATTAATTATTGAGGAAAAAACAAAAGAACAGCTAATTAATCTAGCGTATAAATCATCTATAATTGACGAAACTGATGGAAAATATTTATTTGAAAAACTTCAGTTGATTAAAAATAATGAAGTCTGTAATGTTTATATAGATGCTATTGATGATCAGCCGTATACATCATCAAAAGAGTGTATTCTACTGCATTTTCAAAAAGCTGTAGATTTTGTTGCTGTAGTTCTAAAAAATACTTTTAATATTAATTTAGACCTTATTTTTTATAACGTTGAAGATTATAATAGAGAAAAAAAATTACCTAAAAAACTAGACAATTTGTCAATAATAGGGTTAAAGTGCAATTACCCAGCAAGAAGCAAAGTTGAAAAAAATTTTAATTATGATTTATCTATTGGTGTGCAAGCAATGTTACATTTAGCTAGAGTTTTAATTGACAATAATTATAAGCAAACGACTACTTTTTTAACTGTTGCAGGCGATGATGTTGTTAAACCAAGAAATGTGGAAGTCCCAATAGGAATGTCTGTAAAAGAAATCATTGAAAATTTTAATCTTAAAAAAGAACCTAAAAGAATTGTAATGGGTCAAATTTTAACTGGTGTTTCAATTTCAGATGATGAAACACCTATTAATGTTACAACAAGGTCTATTTTGATATTTGAAAATTATGTTGTTTTGAATCAAATGGAATGTATTGGATGTGCAAGATGTTCTCAGGTTTGCCCACAAAATTTATTACCTTCTTATAGGTATAAATTTAAAGAAACAGGAAATTTAACCTTTGAAGAATTTTCATCTAATTCGAAGTGTATAAAATGTTATTGTTGTTCTTATATTTGTCCGTCTAACATTAATTTGGTTTAAAAATAATATTTTAAATAATATTTAACAAGTTATGAGGAAGTGAAATTGTTTGTCTAGCTTATTTATTGAGTCTCAACCGCATATTAAAACAACAGACACCACTAATGTAATCATGTCTGATGTATTAATAGCGATGATATTTTTAGTTGTTTTATCTTTTTTATATTTTGGTTCAAGAGCATTGTTAGTAGTTTTAGTTTCAGTTTTAACTTGTTTTGTTGTAGAAACTCTGATTGTTTCGGTTAGAAAAAAATCTTTTATAATACCAGATATTTCTTCTATAGTTACTGGTGTTATTATAAGCTTGCTTATGCCTGCGAATGTACCTTTGTACGTATTAATTGTAGCAAGTGTATTTAGCATATCTATTGTTAAGCAATGTTTTGGTGGGTTAGGACAAAATATATTTAACCCGGCAGCAGGCGGTTTAGCATTTGTAGCATTTTGTTGGCCAGAAAAATTATTTACCTACCCTGTGCCAGACATAGCTATTAAAGCGGATATGGTTTCTACAAATGTTTGTGAAACCTTAAAATTAGGCGGGTATCCTAACATACAAATTATTGATATGCTATTAGGTAAACAGCCTGGACCAATGGGTAGTGTACATATTTTAGTAATTGTTTCTTGCGTAATTTGGTTAATAATGAGAAGGTCAGTTTATTGGCCGTCAATATTCAGTTTTTTGGTTTCGTGTTTTTGTGTATCGTTCATATTTCCTAGAATACATTCAGCAAGAGTGCTTTCAGTGGTGTATGAATGTTGTTCAGGCTCATTATTGTTTGGAGCAGTTTTTATGATAACAGACCCTGTAACATCACCTAAATATAATTTGTCTAAAGTTGTTTATGGCGCATTAATTGGTTTTTTAACTATGATTTTTCGTTATTATGGTGGGTTTTCACAGGGAATATATTTTGCAATATTATTAGGTAATTCAATAACATTTTCTTTAGATAAAGTAATGTATAAATATTTCAACTCAAATAGTATGAAATTTATTAAAATTTTACCTAAAAAATAAAGAAAGGTAATGTATAATATGTCACAAACTAATCAAAAAATATTATCAAGAATAAGTGGTTTATTTTTTAGAAACCCTACAATTATGTGTCAACTTTCTATAGCTCCTATAATTGTAATAGGTGTTTCTTTATATAATGCTTTGGTAATATCTTTGGCTATGTTTTTAGTTACAACGCCAACATTAATGTGTGTTAGCTTGATTGGTCAAAAATTAAAAAAGCAATATACAACAATGATTTATCTTTTAATATCTTCTTTATTTTATGTGCCAACAAGCTTTTTAATAAAAACTTTTTTTTCTGATAGAATAGAAACATTAGGAATTTATTTACCAATGATTGTTATTAATTCTATAATAATTATTAGGTCAAAAGGGTTTGCTAACAAAAATAAAATACATTGGGTTTTTCTTGACAGTTTAGTATATGTAATTGTTTTTTTTATTGAGACATGTCTAATTTCTATTATCAGAGAAGTTGTGGGAAGCGGAAAAATATATGGTTATGATTTAAATTTAACATTTACAGTTCCAGCTTTTTTATTGCCATTTAGTGGGTTTATTTTAATAGGTTTGTTGGCAGCAGTTATGCAAATAATTTATAATAATAGGTCAAAATATTATAAAAACAAAAATAAGAAAGGTTTGAAATAATGAATTTCTTAAGCATTCTAGTTTTATCTATATTTCTTGAAAATGCACTTTTTATGAGGGCTCTAGGAACACGGAGGATGCTAGTGTTGATAAAAAAACCTCATAAATTAGCCTATTTTGGGGCATTAATAATACCTGTAACTATTTTGCATACGTCTTTAATTTGGTTGTTTAATTTATTTTTTAAAAAATTTAGTTGCTATTATTTATTTATTCCAGTAATCTTTATGTTGTGTATGTCAGTAGTTTATCTATTAATTTATGGCTTATGTAAAGTGTATTTTAAAAATTTTTTAGATAAAAATTTAGATTTAATTATGTCTGTAGCATTTAATACATTAATTTTTGGAACGTTACTTTTGAATTTTTCTCACAATTATAAATTTTTAGAAAGTTTAATGTTTGGAGTTGGTTCTCAAATTGGTTTCATGATATCTAGTTTGTTAGTTATAGAAGGGAACAATAGAATTCAAATTAGTAAAATACCAAAAGCTTTTAAAGGGTTACCGATCGTACTTATATATATTGGAATTATTTCATTGGCTTTTTATGGATTTATAGGTCATATGTTGCCGTCGCAGTTTTGAATTTTAATAAAAAATAATTTTATAATGAGTTGATTTTTTAAAAAAATATGATACAATAAATATTGTAGTATATGATTAGATTTATATATGAAAATATTATTATTAAAATTTTTTAGGTGGTGAGATCAATGGCTTATTGCATAAGTGATGACTGCATTGCTTGTGGAACATGCATGCCAGAATGTCCAGTATCTGCAATTTCTAGTGGAGATTCTAAATATGTTATAGATGACAATATTTGCATAGAATGTGGGGTATGTGCATCAGTTTGTCCGGTTAATGCACCTCAACCAAAATAAATTTAAACTTATAAAAATGGCCTTCGTTGCTTAATGCACGGAGGCTATAATATTATTTTTGTAATTAAGAGGTTTTTAATTTTGAAAAGAAAATATTTATCTTTATTTTTGACCATTATTTTTTTAGTGGGTTGTTGTCATAAAAATAATTTTTCAATTAATAATAGGTTGAAAAGTCATAATATTGTATGGAGCATACGAGATAAGCCTAATAATTTGGACCCAGGACTTTGTAGCCATATGGATGGAACAGATATAATTAATAACACTTTTGAAGGGTTATTTCGCGTTGCTAAAGAGGATAAAGTTGATTTTGGCGTGGTAAAATCTTACACCTGTACAGATGATAAAAAAAAGTATGTATTTATTTTTAGAGATAATGTTTTTTGGTCTGATGGGAAAAAAGTGGTGCCAAAAGATTTTGAATTTGCTTGGAAGCGAAATTTACGGCCTGATTTTGCATGTCCGAGAAAAGATTTATTTTCACCAATAAAAAATGCAAAAGATGTTATTAATCAAATTAAAGATGTTGATGATTTGGGAGTAAAAGCACTTAGTGATTCTGTACTACAGGTAGAGTTAGAATATCCAGTAAATAATTTATTTCATCTGTTTGCAATGACGCCATTTATGCCTGTTAGATATGATGTTGTTGATGATGAGGGGCATTGGGCTAAAGATTCTAAAAAAGCAATATCAAATGGACCATTTTATCTGAAATTATTTAATGATTATAATTTAGTGTTGAGTAAAAATTTAGTGTATCATAGCTCTGAAAAATCAAACGTACATAATGTAATTGTAAAGTTCATACAAGACTCTAATACTAGCTATATTGCATATGTTTCTGGTAATTTAGATATAGCAGATAATTTGCCTTTGAATGAATACAAAAAATTAAGTTATAATAAAGAGTTTTTGTCGGTGCCATACTATGGTATTTATTTTTACAGCTTTAATTTGCAACTTGATTTTTTAAAGTCTCCAAAGGTAAGGCAGGCAATTTCTAAAGCTATTGACAGAAACTTAATAGTAGAAAAAGTAAGAAAAACTAATGAAGAACCTGCAACCGGTTATTTGCCTCTTAATTTTATTGAAGAAAAAAATTTGAATTTTAGTTATGGTTTTGATTTTGATGTTAATAAAGCTAGACAACTTTTATTAGAAGCAGGATTTTGTGGTAATAAAAAGTTCCCACAAATAGAAATTTTTTACAATTCTGAAAGTAACAACAAAATTGTTGCAGAAGCTGTTAAAGAAATGCTAAAAAATAATTTAGATATTGATGTAAATTTAGTAGGGCAAGAGTGGTCGATATTTTTAAGTAAACGTAGAAATTTGCGTTATAATGGTTTAGCTAAAAATTCATATATTATTGACGATTTTAATCCTGTAACGTTTTTGAGCATATTTTTGCCAGAAAAAGGAAGTAATACAGGTTATAATAATAAAAAATATAATTTATTGGTTAATGATTTATTAACAAAGAAATGTGAAAATATATGTGATGATAAAATGTTAGAAGCAATAGAAATTTTAAATAAAGACATGCCAATTTTGCCTTTATTTTATTATTGCAATGGTTCATTAGTTAAGCCTAATATTAAGGGTTATTCAATTAATTATGTAGGTTATAAATATTTAGGTAATGTGAAAATTAATGAGTAATATGCAAAACAAAAAACTACTAGTAATCCCAGTAGTTTTTTGTTTTGCATAACCAGTTATCAATAATCAATAAATTTATTTACTATAGATTATTGATTATTGAAAGAATATTTTCATCATCAGCAGTAACACCACCGCCAGAAGCTATTCTGTCAGAGCCTCCGCCTTTGCCTGATGAATTCGTTAAAATTGTTGACAATATATTTTTAGCAGAAAGATTATTTTGGGAATTTTTAGAAGTGGCAACTATTATTTGTTTTTGCGTTTTTCCACCTAAATAAATAGCTACACCATTAATTTTATCAGAGATTTCAATAATATTATCTCTCAAAGATTTATCAAAATTTTCATGAGATATAAAAACATATTGTAAACCTGATGATGTTTTATTTACACTATAAGAAAGGGAATTCGAATTGGCATTTTTTTTGTGAACATTATTATTTGTTGATTTTAATTCAGTAATTTTATCAAGTATTTTTTCAGATTTAACTCCTAAAGTTTGAGAAATGTTTTTAATTAACAAATTTTGCTCTTGAATATATTCTATAGCTTTTGCTCCAGTAATACCTGTGATTCTTTTTATGCCTTTGCCAATACTTTCTACAGATAAAATTAAGAACAAACCTAAACTTCCGGTAGAAGTTGTATGAGTACCACCACAAAGCTCTTTAGAAACATCACTAATAGAAACTACTCTAACAAAATCTGAATATTTATTTTCAAAAAGTGCCATTGCTCCTTCTTTAACAGCTTCTTCTAAACTTTTATTTTCAATGCTTAATTTTAAATTTGCTCTAATGTAGTCATTAACTATTTTTTCTATTTTGAAGTTCTCTTCGGTAGATATTTTATCATCATAGTTAAAGTCAAATCTGAATTTTTCTGCTTCTACTTTAGATCCAGCTTGATGTAGCTCTTGCCCATAAATGCTTCTTAAAGCAGAATGTAAAAGGTGAACAGCTGTATGATTATTTGCTGTGGATTGTCGTACATGAGAATCTACTTCTGTAAACACTTGCGATTGAGGTTTTAATAAGTTTATTTCTCCATTTGTAATTTTTCCGAAATGTAAAAATATTCCATTAGAAGTTTTTTGTACGTCATAAACATCGGCTACAAAATCGTTATTATGAATTATACCTATATCTGCACATTGACCGCCAGACTCTGCATAAAATGTAGTATAATCTAAAACTAAAATTATTTCATCACCATTATTTGCATGGCTGACGACTTCATTTTTTTTGTTTATTAATTTTAAAATTTTAGCAGAAGTTTTTAAGCCGTCATAGCCTTCAAATTTTGTAGAGGGTAAGTCGCTTAAAAATTCTAAATTTATTTGCTGAACATTATTTTTTGAATTTTGATTATTTTTAGAAATATTTTTGTGTTCTAAAAGCTTTTGACTGAATTCATCTTCTTCTAAAGAAAGATTATTTTCATGAGCATAATCTTTTATTATGTCAAACGGCAAACCAAAAGTGGTAACTAAAGAAAATATTTCATTTGCACTGATGTTCGAAGACTCTAATTGAATTTTTTCTAGCTTATCAAGGCCTGTAACAATTATTTTTATAAATTGGTCGTATTCTTTTTTAAAGACGTCTAAAATGTAATTTTTGTTTATTTCAAAGTTGCTGAATATGTTTTTATATTCATCTAAAATAAACTCTAACAGTTCTTTAAAGTTGAAATTATTAATTTTAGCTTTAGTTGTTATTAAAATACATTTTCTAATTAATTTTCTTGGTATGTAGCCGCGACCTTCAT
>CAYPLT010000014.1:0-13527 GCA_964411695.1 uncultured Candidatus Soleaferrea sp. | reverse complement strand
TTTATTTCCACGTCTAAAGACACCAATTATACTACAAAAAATAGCACCGTAAAAGGTGCTATTTTTTGTAATTAACACATTAATTTTCTGGTATGATTAATCCATAATTTCCATTTTTTCTTTTATAAACAATATTAACTTTTCCTGTATTAGCATCTGTAAAAATAAAGAAATCATGATCTACCATGTTCATTTGAAGTATTGCTTCTTCTTCAAGCATAGGTTTTGATGTGTACAACTTACGTCTAACAATTTTATATTCTGGTTCTTCTATCACATCATCACTTTGTTCTGTGTCTAATGTTGACTCTAAATCATTGATGCTGATTTTTTTAGATAGTTTTGCTTTATTTTTAACAATTTGTTTCACAATAGCATCTACCGCTGTTTCTAAAGAATCAAATTTATCAGCTGTAGTTTTTTCACTTCTGTAAACTATTCCATTTGACTTAATTGTAACTTCAACTTTTTCTCTTTCTTGCTCTCTTTCTACAGTTACAACAACATCTGCCATAACATCTTTGTTAAAGAATTTTTCCAATTTAGAAAGTTTTTTCTCAACCCTTTTTTTAAAATCATCTTTTAAATCTACTTTTCTGGAAATAATTTTAATAACCATAAATTTCACCATCCATTTAAATTTTTTTATGTTTACAAATATATTATATCATATAAATATTTTTTTGTGAAGTATTTTTATTATATTTTCTATTCTTCCAAATTAACAACATTACTTGATAAAACTTCGCAAACAATATTATAAATTCTTTCACTTGCATCTATCACCGCCAACGACCTAGCGTTCTCACCCATCGTAAAAACTTTTTCTTTATTCTTTATTAATTTATTAACCTGAAAATATAATTCTTCATCTGTTAAATTTTTCTCTTCTATTAGAATCGCTGCATCTCTGTCAGCCAAAACTTTAGCATTATAATATTGGTGGTTTTCCGCCACATATGGAGAAGGAATCAATATCGAAGCTCTTCCTACTGCTTCAATTTCACTAATAGTAATTGCACCAGCCCTACATATAACAATGTCAGCTGCAGCTAAACATTCATCCATATTATTTATGTACTCTCTCACATCTATATTTTTCGTATTAGTTAATTTTACACCTTTTTGTTTTAATATCTTCAAAAAAAATTCTGCATCGAACTTACCTGTAGCATGTATGTGATATATGTTATTATTTTTATAAGTTTTAAAAATTAACCCCGCTACACTTTGATTTATAGGTCTAGCGCCCAAACTCCCTCCAAAAGAAACTATACATATATCATCGTCTTTTATGCCCAACTTTTGCCTAGATGTTGATCTATTGGTTGTTAAAATACCTCGTCTAATCGGATTACCTGTAACTTTTACTTTATTATTCAATTCTTTAGCATCTAAATTAAAAAATTTTTTAGCATCTTCAACTGCTAATAAAACTTTGTCAACTTTTTTAGAAAGCAATTTGGTTGTTACTCCAGGGTATGCATTTTGTTCATGCGTTATGGTTTTAATTCCCATTTTTACTGCTTCATTCATTATGGGACCTGTTACATATCCACCCGTACCAATAATTAAGTCTGGTTTGTATTTTTTTAAAATTTTACGCGACTTATATGATGCAGTTAACAACAAACTAGCTGCCTTAAAATTTTTAAAAACATTTGTAAGACTGATTTTTCTTTTGAACCCTTTAACATTAATTCCAATAAAATTGTAACCTGCATCAACAGCCAACTTATATTCCATATGATTAGGGTTACCAACGTAAAAAAACTCCCAATTCGGATTTTTATTTTTTATATAATCTGCTATTGCAATTGCTGGATTTATATGGCCTGCTGTTCCACCACCAGTAATAAATATTTTCATAAATACACCTCTAAACCTTATCAATCACTGAATATCTCGAAATAGATATTACTATGCCCATCTGCATTAAAAGCATCATTAAAGAAGTTCCACCATAACTAAAAAACGGCAAACTAATTCCAGTATTTGGTATTGTATTTGTAACAACCGCAATATTTAATATAGCTTGCAACCCTACTTGAGCTGTAAATCCCACTGCAAGCATGCTTCCTAATTTGTCTGGAGCCTTCATGGCTATAATAAAGCCACGCCAAACAAGCAAAGCAAACAAAATTATAATTACAGTTGCACCAACAAACCCTAATTCTTCACAAACTACAGAAAAAACAAAATCATTCTGTGGTTCTGGCAAAAATAAAAACTTTTGCTTAGAACCACCTATACCAGCTCCAAATAAGCCTCCAGAACCTATTGCATATAAAGATTGTATAGTCTGATACCCCTTATTTGTTGGATCTGAAAATGGGTCAATCCAATACTGAACCCTTGACATTGCATACTGTACTAAGCCAGGTATCATAATAATTATTACAACACAACCTATTATGCAACCACCAACAAGCATAAACCAAAATAAACTGGTTCCTCCAACAAACATCATAATAGCTGATATTGCAAAAATTAAAACTGTTCCCGAAAGATGCGGTTCTAAAACCATTAAAAAAGCTACTAACCCTAAAATTACAGCAAACGGCAAAACACCATATTTAAATGTTCCCATCAATTCACTGTTAACAGATATATAATGTGCAAAAAGTAAAATAACAGCAAATTTGGCTATTTCTGATGGCTGAAACGTCATAAATCCTAAATTAATCCATCTTGAAGCTCCATTAAGACTTGGCATAAATAACACTATTATAAGCAAAAAAATTGAAACTGCAAACAAAGGCATAGTCAATTTTGTTAATATATGATAATCTATATTGGCCATAATTACCATTACTATGAGCCCTGCTATGGCAAACACCATTTGTCGCGATATAAAGTGAAAATAATTATTAAAATAATAATACGCATAAGCATAGCTAGCTGAAAACAGCATTATTAACCCAAATGAAACCAATAATAAAACTATTGTTACAAAAGTGACATCTACACGACTTTTAACTAACGTTTGATTTTTTGATAATAATTTTTTCATTTTCTCTCCCTTTCGAGATATTTTTAAATTTTAACAGAAATTATTGCTAATACACAGCCTATAAACGTAATTGCAGAAAAAAGTAAAACAATCTTATTTTCGCTGTAACCAGACATCTCAAAGTGATGATGGATTGGACTCATTTTGAAAATTCTTTTGCCTGTTAGTTTATAGTTGATAATTTGCAAAATAACTGACATCGTTTCTATAATATATATTATACCAATGAATAATAGAATTATAGGTTGACCAATTCCAAAAGCTAAGGCCACAACCATACCACCTAAAAACATGGAACCAGTATCACCCATAAAGACTTTTGCCGGGTAACTATTCCACTTTAAAAATCCTACACAACCACCAATTAAACATATTGCCATCAACTGCATTGAGTACAAACCAAACAAATAAGCAATTGTAAAAAAGCTAGCACCTACAATAGCAGTAACACTAGATGCTAACCCATCTATGCCATCAGTTAAATTAACCGCGTTAACAGTTCCTACTATAATAAATAATGCTAATGGATAATACAAAAAACCAATATTAAACTGACCTATAAATGGAACTATTACAGTTGTTGCAGATTGATCTACAAAATACATCGAAAATAAATATAGAACGCCTATTAAAATTTGTAAAATAGTTTTTTGCCTAGCTAGTAACCCTAGATTTCTTTTTTTTACAACTTTAATATAGTCATCAATAAACCCTATTGCACCAAAGCCAGTAGCCATAAAAATTCCGCTAAAAAACTTCATTCCATCTAAAACAACATCATTATACAACCTATATTGCATATTAAAAAATAAAGTTAAATAGCCTACTGATGCTGCTATTAACATACCTGTTATAAACATCAGGCCACCCATTGTAGGTGTGCCTTGCTTTGATTTATGCCATGTAGGACCTATCTCTTTAATCGTTTGACCAAATTTCAAACGATGCAAATATGGTATTAAAATATTCCCTAAATAAACAGTTATAAAATAAGAAAATACAAACCCTATAACTAAATAAAAATATTTCATTTTCTACTCCGCCTTATTATATATTTTTTGTATTACTTCTTCTAATTTCATTCCTCTGCTAGCTTTAAACCAAATTATGTCATTTTTATTTATTGCTTTTTCCAATGATGTTGCTAAATCTATTTTAGAATCAAAAAAATAAATTTTATCTTTAGACATTCCATTTTCTTCTGCACCACAAACATACTCTTTTGCTAAACTTCCAAAACAATACAGTTCGTCTATATTACTTTCAGATATCATTTTCCCAATATTATAGTGGGCCTCTTTTGAAATGGAGCCAAGTTCTAACATATCAGATACAACAATAATTTTTTTACCTGCTGTTTTCATCTCACTTAATGTTTTAATGGCAGCTTTCATAGAATCCGGGCTTGCATTATAACAATCTTCTATTAAAGATGCACCATTAAAAGGTACTAACTTTTGTCTCATTCCAGATGTCACAAAATTTAGCATACCCTTCACAATTTCATCAGAGCTTATTTCAAGTTCTTTGCCAACAACATAAGCTATTAATGCATTATAAACATTATGTTCTCCAAAACAAGGAATTTTAGCTTTAATTCTTAATTCCCCATCGATAATATCAAAAATTGTCTCTAATCCATCGCAAAATATATTTTCTGCTTTAACATCAGCAAATTCATTTTTTATAGCAACAGATTTTATTTCATAATCTTCATTAACATAATTTTGTAACAAGTCGTTGTCTTTATTTATTACAAGCAAACTCTTGGGAGCCATACCTTCAAGAATCTCCAATTTTGCCTTCATTATATTTTCTCTACTACCAAGAGCTTCTAAGTGAGAAACACCAATATTAGTAATTATACCAATATCAGGTTTAACTACATCCGTCAAGTCGGAAATTTCACCAAAATTACACATGCCCATTTCAATTACTAAAACATCATATGTTTCATCTAAATTTAAAATCGTTTTAGAAACACCAATTTCATTATTTAAATTTTTTTCTGTTTTTAAAATTTTATATTTTTTACTTAGTACAGCACAAATCATATCTTTAGTTGTGGTTTTACCAACACTGCCTGTAACTCCTACTACTTTTACATTAAAAAGTGACCTATAATACCTAGCAATATCCATCAATGCTCTTTTAGTATCATCTACATAAATAAAATTTCCTAAATCTTCTCTTTGAGATTTATGACAAATTACTGCAACTGCACCTTTACTTATTGCTTGATGAATAAAATCATGACCATCAAAATTTTCACCTTCTAAAGCTATATAAAGTTTACCTTTTATATCTTCTCTAGTGTCTGTGGAAACCCCGTTGAGTAATATTTTATTACCATTAGTTATATTACTTTTCCCATTTACGCACTGTATTATCTCTTCTATTGTTAATATCTTCATTAAAAATATCTCTTTTCATAATTCAAATTTTACTTAACAGATTTTTATGAGCTATTATATCGGATACTATTTTGTACTCATCAAAATAAATTGTACCAAAATCTAAAACCTGATAATCTTCATGGCCTTTACCTGCTAACATAAGTATGTCATTCTTCTGAGAATTTTCTATAGCCCATTCAATAGCTTCATATCTGTCCACAATAATTTTATATGGTGTAACATTACTTTCAAGACCAGGTTTAGCATCATCAATAATTCTTAGCGGATTCTCATCTCGTGGATTATCTGATGTTAAAATTACAAAATCTGATTTTTGAGCTGCAATATCTGCCATAATTTTTCTTTTAGTTCTATCTCTATTACCTGCGCAACCAAATAAAATAACTACTCTACCTGTTGCAAATTCATTTACAGCATCTAAAATTTTTGAAATTCCATCAGGACCATGAGCATAATCTCTAATAATTGTAAAATCTGCATCTACATTTAATATTTCTGCTCTGCCCTTAACACCCTTACAATTTTTTAAAATTTCTAACATCTTGTGTATGTCAAAACCTAAAGCCACTGTTGCACTAACTGAAGCTATAGCATTTGCCACAAAAAATTTACCTAACATATTTATTTTCATAGAATAAACATCTGATTTTGTAATTAAACTAAAATTTGTATGAGATGGAAAAACACAAATATCTTTGCAATAAAAATCTGCTTGCCTTTCAACAGAATAGCTAACTTTATTACAACTTAATTCATTATATAATCTTTTGCCATAATCATCATCTATATTTACAACCGCATTATTGCATATTTGAAATAATTTACATTTAGCCTTAAAATAACTTTCCATATCACCATGGTAATCAAGATGATCTTGCGTTAAATTAGTGAAAATCGCCAATTCAAAATGCAACCCATAAACTCTCTCTTGGTCTAACGCATGCGATGAAATTTCCATAACAACATAATTGCATCCAGCATCTACCATTTTTTTAAATAATACATTTAATTCTAGTGGGTCTGGAGTTGTATATTTAGCTGGAAAAGCCATGTCATCAACTTCATTTTGAATTGTGCCTATTAACCCTACTTTATTGCCAAGCCCTTCTAAAATAGACTTAATTATATAAGTCGTTGATGTTTTTCCATTTGTACCAGTAACCCCAATTAATTTTAGTTGTTTACTTGGGTTGCCAAACAAATTGGCTACCATCATTGCATAGGCCTTTTTAGTATTTGAAACAATAATCTGATTTTCAAGTCCTATATCTTTTTGAGTAACCACAACAATATCTTTGTTCATTAATGACTTTTTCGCAAAATCATGCCCATCAAACCTTATGCCAGAAATACAAACAAATACATCTCCATCACAAACATTTCTTGAATCTGCAGTAACATTTTTTATTACTTTTGTTTTAACATTAATTTTTGTTTCATATATTATTCCATCTAAAACCTGTTCTAATATCACAAACAAAACCTCTTCTCTTTAAGGTAATGGTTTAATTAAATTATTTATATCTACTATTCTATTCTACACGTTCTGTATTTATGAATTCAACTGTAACAACTGTTCCTGCAGCCACTTCAGTTCCTGGTTCAGGGTCTTGCCTTTTAGCCACCGTACCTGATAAATTAGTGTTA
Source organism: uncultured Candidatus Soleaferrea sp. (assembly GCA_964411695.1). Classification (GTDB taxonomy): domain Bacteria; phylum Bacillota; class Clostridia; order Oscillospirales; family Ruminococcaceae; genus RGIG8779. The sequence goes on along the minus strand of CAYPLT010000014.1, from coordinate 6,450 downwards.
GCACCTATAAATCTAACATTTAATAAATTTTGGCCTAAAATTCTATTAGCTTGAGCAGACGTACAACCTATAACATCTGGAACTTCTTGCATAAGCATTGGTTCTTCATCAGAAAGATAAACCATTATATGAGAGCCACCAGGAACTTTTGTTCCACCAGGCGGAATTTGTTTTACAACTGTTGCGCCTTCTTTGTTACCAATACAAGTACAAGATAACCCTCTAGCTTCTAGACGTAATTTAGCATTTTCAAGAGTTTCACCAACAATATGAGGTATGTTAACATCTAAGCTTTTTAATTCTTCTTCCGTATACTGTGGGTCTATGCCGATATAAGGTAATGCATCTGCCATTATACTACCAACCACAGGAGCAGCCATAACAGAGCCATAACCTACATGGCTAGGTTCATCTAATAAAACTAAAACAGCTATCTTTGGGTCGTTTACTGGTGCAAAACCTAAAAATGACAATATATATTCTCGAACTTGACCATCAACTTTTTTATCTATCTTTTCAGAGGTTCCTGTCTTACCACCAATTCTGTAACCTTTAATATATGCATTTCGTCCGCTTCCTTCTTTTACAACACCTTCACACATATCTGCAACATTTTTAGAGGTTTGAACTGAAATAACCTGCCTTTTTAAAACAGGTTGCACATTTTTTATGACTCTGCCATCTTTATTTACAATTTGTTTAACTAAATGAGGCTCATACAAATTACCACCATTAATAGCTGCAGAAACTCCAGTAATTAACTGTATAGGCGTAACTTTAAATGTTTGCCCCATTGAAGAAGAGGCAAGCTCTACAGTTTTAAAATTTTTCATCGGGTGATATATGCTCTCTGCTTCTCCAGGTATGTCTATACCAGTCAGCTCTGTAAAACCAAAAGCTTTAAAATATTGCCTAAATTTTTCTACACCAATTTTTTGCCCAACATTAATAAACCAAGGGTTACATGAATTCATAACAGCTTTAGGAAAGTCTTGCACTCCATGCCCCCCATGCTTCCAACATCTTATGGTTTGGTTTGCAACAGTAATTGACCCTGTACAACAATAAGTATCTGTCATCTTTGCGCTACCAGTTTCTAATGCAGCAGAGGCAGTAATAATTTTAAAAACTGAGCCTGGTTCATAAGGGTCTGATATTGCTTTATTACGCCATTGCCAATTTTGTTCATTTAAAATCGCAGTTCTTTTTTCTTTTTCATCTTTTATATATTCTATAGTTTTTAACTTTTCTTCATCAAAAATTTCTGTAGGTTTATTTGGGTCAAAATCTGGTTTAGTTGCCATTGCTAAAATTTCACCAGTTTTAACATCCATTATTATTCCAGTAGCTCTATTTTTTACACCATGCTCTTTTACAGCCATCATAAGATGTTTTTCTAAAAAATGTTGCAAAACTTCGTCAATTGTTAAAACTATGCCTGATCCATCTTTGGGTTCAAAACGCTCTTCATATTTAAATGGCATATCTTTAGCCTTACCATTTTTGGCAACAATAACCTTACCTTCTTCACCTTTTAAAATATGTTCATAATAAGCTTCTATACCCGCTAACCCCTGATTCTCAGCACCTGTAAAACCTATAACGTTAGCTGCGAAATTTTCATAAGGGTAATATCTTTTGTTATCTTCTTCTAGCCTTACACCTTTAAGCTTATTGTCTTTAAGATATTTTAAAATTTCATCAACAGTATTTTGTTCAACTTTTCTTTTTATTATTTCATAATAAGTTTTTTTATTTGAACGTTCAAGTATAAAATCTTTATCAATATCTAAAATTTTAGCAAGTCCTTCTGATATTTTATTTCTTTCTTCATCAGTTTCTATGTCCATGGGTGAAATTACAACCGTCCATGCAGAAGCACTTTTAGCCAAAATTTTCATATTCCTATCATATATACTACCTCTTTTAGGAGAAATAACAGTTGACCTCATCTGTTGCTTTTCTGCCATTTGTTTTAATTTAGCTGACTGCATAATTTGAATATTCCATAATCTACTAATAATTATGATAACAAAAAATAAAATAATACAAGATATTGCTAAACAACGTCTTCTCATTTTATTTGTTGGTGTTTGTATCATAGTTCATATTCACATCCTAAAATATTGTAAAATTTTTTGACCAAAATTTTATTTTATTAATAACTTAAATTTAAACAAAGGAATTTCTTAAAAAAGAAATTCCTATTGTCGTTCATTATAGTAAATCATATTTATTTCTTACTTTATATATGCTAATATATTATTAAAAACTTCTTTTATTGATTTATAAAAATTATATTTTTTATCTATAACCTCAATGTCATCTTGTGTTTGAAAATCTACATACTCTATCTGATAGTCTTGTATTGGGCATAAACCCTTTTCTTTTGCTAGTTCTTCTAAATTTTTTAAAGATATATTGGACTCCATACTTACTTCTAGTCTTACTTTTTCACTCATAAGGTCTTCATATTGTTTTTCATATTTAACAATTTCTGTACCTATTTTATCTAATGCAACTTTACTATAAATTAAACAACCAACCATTAAAACTAAAACTACCCACAAAATAAATGCTTGCAAAGGAGAAACGCCAAAAACAAGTGTAGGCTTAGACTTAATAACTTGAAAATTCTGGCTTTTAGCTTCTTTACTATTATTCTGTTTATACGCTACACTTTTTTTGCTATAGTTCAAATCACATTCAACTCCTCTAACACAGTTTGATTTATCAAATTTAAAATTATGGCACCGATATTATATAATCTTTTCAATTACTCTCAATTTTGCACTTTTGGACCTACTATTGATGTTAATTTCGTCTCTAGATGGTAAAACTGGTTTTCTAGTTATAATTTTAGCTTTTGGCTTCTGACCACACACACAAACTGGGAACTCAGGTGGGCATACACATCCTTTAGCTAACTCTGCGAACTTTTTTTTAACTATTCTATCTTCCAGAGAATGAAAAGTAATAATACAAAATCTTCCTCCAATATCCAATCTTTCAAAAACTTTATCTATGCACTCAGAAATCCCACCTAGCTCATCATTCACTGCTATTCTTAATGCTTGAAAAGTTCGTTTACATGGGTTGCCACCAATTCTCCTCATTTTAGCTGGTATAGAGCGTTTTATTATATCTGCTAATTCATATGTAGTTTCTATTGGTTTATTTTTTCTATATTTTTCTATATTTTTAGCTATACTTCTGCCAAATTTTTCTTCCCCATAATTAAAAATTATGTCAGCTATAGCATTTACATCATAACTGTTTACTATGTCATAAGCACTAAGCCCCTCTTTAGACATTCTCATATCTAAATAGGCATCTTTACTGTAACAAAAACCTCTTTCTGGGTTGTCAAGCTGATAAGAAGAAACACCCAAATCTAACAATATGCCATTAATTTTTTTTATATTTAGTGAATCTAGTACGTCACATACACATCTAAAATCAGACTTGATGATTTTAACATTTTTATTTTCTTTAAATAAACTGTTAAGATGTAAAATCGCATCAGGATCTTTATCTACGCATATTAATTTACCTTCAGAAGATATTTTTTTTAAAATTTCTTTAGAATGTCCTCCGCCACCTGCCGTCCCATCAACATACACACCATAACTATTAACATTTAAACACTTAATAGACTCATGTAGCATTACAGAATAATGTTTAAATTCTATCATTATAATTTATTGTTGGCCTTTCGTATTTTTCATAATTAATAAGTTTACTATTTCAAAAATTCAAATAATAATTTAACAGCAAATTACAATTCTATAAATTCTTCTTCTATTATAAACCATCTAGCTTTTAAAATCAACCACTTAAAAATAAAAAATATTGATTTTAAACAATAAAATACTTAAAAATTATAACTAGCTATGTTTAATTACTATTTTAAACAAATTTTCACTTTTATTATTTTCAGTATTATTAATAAAAACTTCAATAATATATCTTTCACGTTTTATATCTCGAACAAAATCAAAAATATTCTCTTTTTCTTCTGATTTGCATGTTAATATTAGCATATTTTTTTCAATTTCCACATTTGAAACTTCTATTTCTTCACTGTACAAATTTTTAACAATTATTAAAAAAAAATCTTTTACATCTTCAGCTATAGGCATTTCATCGAACTCTACAACACAATCAATAACTGCTTCTAAATACATCTTTATGATTTTAAAAGAATGTTGATTTGAAATTTTTATTACTTTATTAAAAATATTATCGCTTTCTCGTATTCTGTTAACATATTTTACTAAAAACTGATTTTCGTAAATTAATACTTCTGTAATATAATAGCTAAAAAACACAGAAAAAAATATTATGACCAAACTACATATAACATCAATTATTACATTTTTTTTGATCATAATATATTTCCTTTACTCATCAAAAATTAAAATATTAATTGTATATATCTGCAATTTATATCGTACTTATATATACAAATAATAGCAATTATTTATCTGTTACTGTTTCTTTTAGGCTAGCTGCCATACTTGCTAAATTTTGTATTTCTGAAGGAATGATTAATTTTGTAGCCTGTCCATCTGCCATTTTTGCTAATGCTTCAAAGCTTTTTAATGTTAAAATAGGTTTAGTAGGTTCTGAATCATTTAAAAGTTTTAACCCTTGAGCTGTAGCTTTCTGGATTTTTAATATAGCCTCTGCTTCACCTTCTGCTTCTTTAATTTTAGCTTCTTTTGCAGCTTCTGCAGCTAAAATTACAGCTTGTTTTTCTGCCTCTGCAGCTAAAATTACAGCTTGTTTTTCTGCCTCTGCAGCTAAAATTTTACTTTCTTTTTGACCTTCTGCAACTAGCACAGCAGACCTTTTTTCACCTTCTGCAATTAAGATTTGTTGCCTTCTATCTCTTTCTGCCTTCATCTGTTTTTCCATTGAATCTTGTATCTCTCTTGGTGGTAAAATATTTTTTAATTCAACTCTGTTAACCTTAATGCCCCAAGGGTCAGTAGCTTCGTCTAAAATAACTCTTAATTTTGAATTTATAAGGTCTCTTGAAGTTAAAGTTTGGTCTAACTCAAGCTCACCAATAATGTTACGCAATGTTGTTGCCGTCAAAACTTCTATAGCTTGTATCGGTCTTTCTACTCCATAAACATACAATTTAGGGTCTGTCACTTGAAAATAAACTACCGTATCAATTTGCATTGTAACATTATCTTTAGTAATTACAGGTTGAGGTGGAAAATCTACAACTTGCTCTTTTAATGAAATCTTTTTAGAAATTACATCTATAAACGGAATTTTAAAATGTAGACCTGTATCCCAGGTCGTTAAATAAGCTCCCAATCTTTCAACAATAACCGCATAAGATTGTGGAATAATTTTTATGCTTGAAAAAACCACATACAATACAATTACACATATAATTAACAATATATTCATTTTTTATTCTCCTATAGTATAAATTTAAAAAATTAAATAGTTTTTACAATAAGCTTAACGCCTTCAATTTTTAAAACTTGTATTTTTGTACCAGATGAAATAATTTCCTCATTTTGTGATTTCGCCGACCAAATTTGACCTTTAACTTTTACTAGTCCTTTACTTTCTATATTATTAATATCAGCTGTAACAAAACCCTCTTCACCAATAAGTGCATTAACATTGGTTTTAATGTTTCTAACTTTTATATATTTTATGTATATTGGCCGTAATAAACTCAATAAAATTATAGAAACAATTAAAAATATAACCATTTGCCATTCAAATCCTAATTTATAATTTGCCGCTATTAATGCCAAAATTGAACCTAATGCAAACCACAATGAAACTAAATTAGGGCTAACAACTTCCACTATTATAAATATCCACATAGCAATCATCCAAAACATTGCCATATCTTCGAACATAAAGTCACCTCCTTATTTTAAAAAATTGCAACTCGAACATGTTGTCATATCTTTATTTAATTGCTCATATTAATTTTATTAGACAAAATCTCAAAAAATTAACAATATTAAATTTATAGAGCATAAAAGGTGTTAACTATGTGGACTAAAAAAAATATTCTTACAATACATATTCAAAATTCATTAGCTTTAATATTACCAATTATTATATTTTACCTAGCATTTAAATACTATAATTCAACTTCAAAAATAATTACAAATACCGCTTTAATCTCTGCATCAGCAGAAAACCCATCTGAGGCTCTTTTAAAAATCAAAGAAAGATTTTCCGACATACTAATTGAGCGTTCTACACCAAAATTAAAAAATTCTGAAAATTTAGAAAATAATGCAAAAAATTTAACCAACAACAAGACTGATGTTGAGCAACAAAACATCTTGCCTAAAGAAATATCAGAATCCCACCCTTCAACTGAAGTAAACTACGATGAAAGTGTTACAGAGTTTGTGCCAGAAAATCAACGTGGAACAATTATTGAAGAAACTTTTGCAG
>CAYPLT010000013.1:3479-14166 GCA_964411695.1 uncultured Candidatus Soleaferrea sp. | reverse complement strand
GATGACTTCTCTACCTTTATAATAACCACAATATCCACAAGCTCTGTGAGGAAGTTTTAATTCACCACATTGTGTGCAGCGGCTAAGACAGAGAGGTTGTAATTTCCAAACATTAGAGCGCCTCTTATTTTTTCTGGCTTTAGAAGTTTTTCTTTTTGGAACAGCCATTTTATACACCTCCATTAAATGTAAAATGGATTTTTTTAATTAAGATAAAGGTTTAAAATTAACCCAGTTAAATTAGTCCTGGGGAAAGCTGTTTGTAGTTAGCACGCAGAAAATGTTTAAACGTAACCAATATTGTGATTAAGCTAATAAATAACCAATCAGCATAAGCAATCATGAGAAATATCTGGTGACTTGTTAACTTACAACCAGCGATTGAAAACCTGTAATTGTGAAAATTAAAAACACAACTAACTAAAAGTATATAGCATAAAAGGTTTTTTGTCAAGATATAATAAGAATTTATTTTAAAAATGTTTTACTTAAAGGTTATTAAAACAAAAAATAAAAACAGGATATTCCGTGCGGTTTATAGGAATATCCTGTTTAAAACGGGAAAATAAAAGGTCGTCTAACAGAAGTTACAATATAATAATAACACATCTTAAATTGAATGTAAAGAGTTTTTTGAAAAAAATTAAAAAATTTATCATAAATAGAAAAATTTACCTTTTAATAAAGAAAAATAAAAGATATTAATATTATTAATTAAATAAATTTACATATTATTTCCTTTTTCATCCCAATATTTTCAAAATAATACCAATTATAACCGATGAAAAACATCCGTAAACAATAACAGGACCAGCTATTGTGAACATTTGTGCGCCAACACCTAAAACAAACCCTTCTGTTTGAAATTCAAGTGCAGGGGAAACCATTGAATTTGCAAATCCAGTTATTGGAACTAATGTACCAGCTCCTGCAAAATTAGCTATTGTGTTGTAAAGGTTGAATCCGGTTAAAAGGGCAGATATTAAAATTAACGTTATAGAGGCAAGAGAAGATGCAACGTCTTTGCTTAAATTATGTGCAGTGAAGATATTAATAAAAATTTGACCTATTGTACAAATTAATCCACCAATTACAAAAGCCCAAAAACAGTCTTTAACAATGTGGCTTTTGGGCGAATAAAGTTTATTAATTTGTTCATATTGTTTTTCAGATATATTCATCTTTAAATCCTCCGGTGAATTTTATTTTGTTTCTTACTAATTTACTTCCTGCTAAGTAGTTTTTACCGTTTGTGTTCAAATATTCTTACGTGTAAATTTTTTAAATTAATTAAAAACATATAGGTAATTTAAAAATAAAAATTTTTCAGCTTAACATTGAAAATTAATTATAAAAAACTTGATATAAATTTGTTTTGGTGTATAATATTAGTATGATTGAATTTAATTTATAGAAATTTTTTATTTATATTTTTACTTAAAAGGAGTTTTTTTTATGCCATTAAATTTTGTTAAATTGGCTAAAGAGCAACTTAGAGAAAAAATTTTAGAGGCTCTTGGTATATGTATTACAAATGAAAAGTTGCCAGCTCTTCCGATTAAAAATTTTACCATAGAAATTCCAGCAAACAGAGCACATGGAGATTTTGCTACCAATATTGCTATGGTTTGTGCGAAATCTTTTAAAATGTCGCCACTTAGTATTGCTCAAATTATTACAGAAAATATGAATTTTGAAGATACATATTTTAGTCGTTACAATATAGTCTCACCTGGTTTTATAAATGTGTTTTTTAAAGATGAATGGTTTAAAGATGTTCTTTTAGGAATTAACAATGACAAAAATGATTATGGGCGCTCAAACATTGGTTTGAAAAAGAAAGTAATGGTTGAATTTGTTTCTGCTAACCCAACAGGTCCAATGCATTTGGGTAATGCTAGAGGTGGAGTTTTAGGTGATTGTTTAGCCTCTGTGTTAGAAACTTGCGATTATGATGTCACAAGAGAATTTTATGTAAATGATGCAGGGAATCAAATATACAAGTTTGGAAAATCCCTAGAAGCTAGGTATTTGCAAATTTTTAAAGGTGAAGAAGCTGTTGAATTCCCTGAAGATGGTTATAAAGGTCAAGATATTACCGAACTGGCAAAATTATTTAGCGAAAAATATTCAGATGAATATGTGAAAATGAGTTCAGAAGAAAGATGCAACGCATTGGTAGAATTTGCTTTGCCAATTAACATCGAAAAACTTAAAAAAGACCTTAGCAGATATAAAATAAATTATGATGTTTGGTTTAAAGAAAGTTCGCTTTATAAAAATAAATCAATAGAAAAAATAATTAATTTGTTTAAAGAGACAGACTCTGTTTACGAAAAAGATGGTGCGCTTTGGTTTAATGCTTCAAAGTATGGAGCAGGAAAAGATGAAGTTTTGGTAAGGGCTAATGGGTTTTCGACATATTTTGTAGCAGACATAGCTTACCATTATAATAAATTTGTTACACGTAATTTTGATAAAGTTATTAATGTTTGGGGAGCAGACCACCATGGACATGTAGCTAGACTAAAAAGTGCCATCAGTGTTTTAGGCATAGACAGAGACAGATTAGACATTATTTTGATGCAATTGGTTAAATTGACTCAAAAAGGTCAAACTGTGAAGATGAGTAAGCGAACAGGTAAGTCTATTACTTTAGTTGATTTATTAGATGAAGTTTCTGTTGATGCTGCAAGGTTTTTCTTCAATATGAGAGAAGCTAGTTCACATTTGGATTTTGATTTAAGTTTAGCAGTTGAGAAATCTTCTGAGAACCCGGTTTATTATGTGCAATATGCGCATGCTAGAATTTGTAGCATTTTGACAAGGGCAAAATCTAGCGGAGTAAATTTTGATGTTAATTTATTTAATAATCAGAATTTTGATTTTCCAATAGATGAAGAACGCGATTTAATTAAAATGTTAGCACTTTACCCAGTTGAAATAGAAACGGTTGCAAGAACTTACGATTGTTCGCTGATTACAAAATATGCTATTAATTTAGCATCTATTTTTCATAAGTTTTATAGCAATTGTAAAGTTGTGTCAGACAAAGAAGAAATTACGAATGCTAGACTGTTGCTTTGTATTTGTACGAAGATAGTTTTAAAAAATGCCCTTTCTCTTATGAAGGTGGAAGCGCCTGAAAAAATGTAAATTAGTTTTTATTAATTAACAGAAGCGTAGTTGGCATCTAGCGTATTACTTTCACAAGCAAAATATTTTACTTCTTGTGGTGTGCAAATTATGATTTTATTATTTTGTTTAGCTACGTTATAGCAAATTTGCAGTGTTTCAAAGTCCATGCCCATATCAGCTATAATTAATTTTGAGCAACTGTTTTGATTGTCCATTAGGTTAGATAAAGACCTAATTTTGAATTCTATGTCATCATCTTTGGATTTAATTGGGAGAACAATTGAAAAATTTGATATTTGTGGTTTAAGAACCCAAGATTTTAAAATTGAATATAAATCATAAAGGCCAATGACAGATAAACTACTTAAAAACATAATTAAAATAACTCTAGTCATATAATTAAACACCAACCATTAAATTAATTTTTGCATCTGAATTAATATATATTATGTAGCTTGGCGGATAAATGACACAAATTTAATATTGTTTTAAAATGCTATATTGTTGATGCGGAGGAATATTATTGTAATGAGTTTTTTTGAAAAAATAAAAAATGGTTTAAAAAACACCAAAGAAACTATGATGAAAAAAATAGAAGAAAAGTTTAATGTATTCATAAAAATTGATGAAGAACTTTTTGAAGAACTTGAAGAAATATTAATTATGAGCGATGTGGGCGCACAAACAGCAATGGAAATTTGTAATCAGCTGAGAGCAAAAGTCAAAAAGCAAGGTTTAAAAGATGGGCTAGAAGTTAAAAATTGCTTAAAGGAAATAATAGCAGAGATGCTTGATGGAAATAATTTACTTGAATTAGCTGAAAAACCAGCTATAATATTAGTTGTAGGGGTTAATGGAGTAGGTAAAACTACAACAATAGGTTAATTGGCTTATCAGTTTAAAAACGAAGGAAATAAAGTTATTTTAGGGGCTGCAGACACTTTTAGAGCAGCAGCTGTAGAACAGCTGGATATTTGGGCTAAAAGAGCAGGCGTTGACATTGTAAAGCAGTGTAGTGGTGCAGACCCAGCTGCTGTGATTTTTGACAGCATAAATGCAGCAAAAGCTAGAAACGCAGATATTTTAATTTGTGACACAGCTGGTAGGTTGCATAATAAAAAGAATTTAATGCAAGAATTAGGGAAAATTTTTAAAGTAATAAATAAAGAGGCTCCGCAAAGTTCAATTGAAGTTTTATTGGTTTTAGATGCGTCTACTGGGCAAAACGCTATTAGCCAAGCTAAGCAATTTAAAGAGATTGTAAAAATTACTGGAATAGTGTTAACTAAGTTAGACGGCACAGCAAAAGGTGGAATAGTAATAGCAATAAAAAACGAGCTGGGTGTGCCTGTGAAGTATGTTGGTGTAGGTGAACAAATAGATGATCTACAGCCATTTAATCCTAAAGAATTTGTAGAGGCCTTATTTGCTGATTAGTGAGTTAACAAGTAATGACATATTTAATTTTTGAATTTTAAACAGGATGGATTTTATTTATGGTTATAATTGAAGAAATAAACCAAAATTTGAATCAATTAGAAAAAAATATTGAAACATTAAAATTTGATTTAAAAATTGAAGAAATATTGTCTCAAGTTGCTCGTCTGCAAGAAGAAACGCTTAAAGATGATTTTTGGAATGATGTTAAAAGATCTCAAAATATTTTACAAGAAATAAAAGGCCATGAGCAAAAAATTAAATCTTTTAATGACATAAGCAAACGTTTTGAAGATTTAACTGTGATTGCTGATTTGGTTGCTGAAGAAGGTAATGAAGAAATATTAAAAGATATGGAATTAGATTATCAAAATTTGCTTAAAGATATAGAAATGCTTAGTTTAAGTACTTTTTTAAGCGGAGAATATGATAAAAAAAATGCAATATTGACTTTCCATGCTGGTGCAGGTGGCACAGAGTCCCAAGATTGGGTAGAGATGCTTTATAGAATGTATGCTAAATGGGCAGAAAAAAATAAATATAAGGTTAAAGTTTTAGACTATTTAGACGGTGATGAAGCAGGCATAAAAAGCCTTTCTATTTTGGTAGAAGGTTTAAATTCATATGGTTTTTTAAAGTCTGAAGCTGGTGTGCATAGGCTTGTAAGAATTTCGCCATTTGACTCTTCTGGTAGGCGACATACTTCTTTTGCGGCTATAGAGGTGATTCCAGAAATAGAAGATGATGTACAAGTTGATATTAAAGATGAAGATTTGAAGATTGATACATATAGAGCAAGCGGTGCAGGTGGTCAGCATGTTAACAAAACAGAGTCTGCAGTGAGAATAACTCATCTGCCAACAGGTGTTGTTGTGGCTTGCCAGAATGAAAGAAGTCAGAAAAAGAATAAAGACACTGCTATGAAGATGTTAAAATCTAAATTGATTGAGATTAAAGAACGTGAGCATCTTGAAAAAATTGAAGATATTAAAGGTGACCATCGTGAAATTGGTTGGGGCTCACAGATAAGATCTTATGTATTTATGCCATACACATTAGTTAAAGACCATAGAACAGGTTTCGAAATGGGCGATGTGAATTCTGTAATGAATGGAAATATCGATGGATTTATTAATGCTTACCTTGTTAAGTTAAATGAAGAGAATTTGTTAAAGAAGAGTGATGAATAGTGGACGATTTGTTAATGAAGTATTATGAAAATGAAACTTGCATAGGGTGTTATGAAAAATTTAAACGTGGAGACAAGATAGTTGTTTGCTCGGAGTGTGGAGACCCTTATCATAAAGAATGTTTTGAAAAGATTGAACATTGTAAGCATGAAAATTTACATGGTGAATATGAATATACAAATGACAGATTAAAAGCTCTGGAACATATGAACAATAGAGAAAATTGTGAACAGAAAGAAGTTTTAAATAAACAAGAGTGTTCATTTTGTCAGACGCTAAATGATTCTGAGGTTGCAAATTGCAAGAATTGTGGCATGCCATTTTCGGCTGATGTTGGTAATTTGATTTTTGGGCAAAGTAAAGTTATAGGTAAAGGTGAGCTTGATGGCATAAACATAAAAGATTGGATAGCATTTTTGGGTCAAAATGCTCTTTCTTATATTTTGAAATTTCATGAAATAAGCAAAAAAAAATATTCAATTATTAGATTTAATATTAGTGCATTTTTGTTTCAAGAAGTTTACTTTTTTTACAGAAAAATGTATTCAGCAGGAATTTTATTTTTTTTATTTAAAATGCTAGGATTTTCATTAATATATTTGACCTTTATGCCGGAAACACTTAGAAATGAATTTTTTAATTTATTTAATAGTGCAACGTTAGGAATTAGAGCGTCAGATTTTACATTGCAGTATTCTGAACTTATAAATAAATTAATTATATTTATAAATCAAACGCCACAAATCATAAACAGTATGTTGGTTTTTAATTTTATTTTATCTTATATTATGGGCTTTGTGGCGTCAAGAATATACAGACGCGTAAGCATTAAAAGAATTAAATGCGTAGACAAAAGTATTTATAAAAGCGAAGAAGATTATAGAAATGTTTTGACCCAAAAAGGCTCGGTGAACTATATTTTGGCAATGGTTGTAGCTTGCCTTGAGTTTTTAATATTTTTTTAATTATGGAAAAAAATTTATAATTTAATTTGGAGGTTTTTTCATGACATCAGTAAAGAAAGCAGTTATACCAGCAGCAGGCCTAGGTACTCGTGTGTTGCCAGCTTCTAAGGCGATGCCAAAAGAAATGTTAAGTATAGTAGATAAACCTGCGATACAATACATAGTTGAAGAAGCAGTGGCTTCTGGTATACAGGATATTTTAATTATTATAAGCAGAGGCAAAAATGTAATAGAAGACCATTTTGATAGAAATTTTGAGCTGGAATCAAAATTATTGGTTGCTAAAAAAGAAGAACTGTATTATAAAGTTAAAAAAATATCTGAACTCGCAAACATTTATTATGTAAGGCAGCGAGAAATGAAAGGTCTTGGGCATGCTGTTTATTGTGCAAAATCATTTGTTGGCGAAGAGCCATTTGCAGTTTTGTATGGTGATGATGTTATAATAAACGATGGAGGTAAGCCAGCTAGTTTGCAACTATGTGAAGCTTATGAAAAATATCAGAAATGTGTAGTGGGCATTAAAGAGGTGACTAACGAGCAGATTCTTAGTTATTCATCTTTAAAAGTTGAAAAAGTTGAAGAAAAAATTTATAAAGTTTTAGATATGATAGAGAAACCAACACCCGATAAAGTTTTGTCTAATTTTTCTATTTTAGGAAGATGTGTTTTAGATGGTAGCGTATTTAATTTATTAGAAAATTTACCAGCAGGAAGAAATGGAGAAATTCAACTTACAGATGCTATGGCGATTATGGCGAGAAATTCTGGAATGATTGGTGTTAATTATGATGGAATTCGTTATGATATGGGTAATAAATTAGAAATTTTAAAGGCTATAGTAGAAGTTGGTATGAAGCATTCTGAAGTTGGGGATAGTTTTACAAAGTATTTACAACATAAATTTAAATAAATACATAAAGAGGAATAGATTAAATGTTAGTTAAAAATGTTAAAATTTGTACGATGATTGGGTTAGTTATAGAAGATGGATATATATACATCGAAGGGAAGACTATTTCTAAAATAGGTGAGATGAAGCATATAGAGGAAGATTTAAGAGGTCTGAATTATGGTGAAATTATAGATGGTGAAGATATGACAGCTTACCCAGGTTTTATTGATGCACATTGTCATATAGGGTTATGGGAAGATTCTGTGGGAATTGAAGGAGAAGACGGAAATGAAGAAAATAACCCAGTAACACCACATCTTAGGGCTATTGATGCTATTAACCCTTTTGACAGATGTTTTAAAGATGCTTTAGAGTATGGTGTAACATCTGTAGTTGTGGCGCCTGGTAGTGCGAATCCAATTGGTGGTCAGGTTGTAGCTATGAAGACAGCTGGGCATAGAGTGGACAATATGTTAATTGAAGAGCCGTTAGCAATTAAATTTGCTTTAGGTGAAAACCCTAAAAAAGTTTATGGAGATAAAGATGAGCAACCATCTACAAGAATGACAATAGCCGCAGAAATTAGAGAACAATTACAAAAAGCTAAACGGTACATGAATGAAATAGATTATGCAGAATCTGATGAGGAATATGATGAACCGGATTATGATGTAAAATGTGAAGCTTTATTGCCCTTACTTAAAAAGCAAATACAGGCTCACTTTCATGCACATAGGGCTGATGATATTTTTACTGCTATTAGAATTGCAAAAGAGTTTAATTTAGATTATGTAATTGTGCATGGAACAGAATCAGCTCTTATTTGTGACGATTTAAAAGAAGAAAATACAAAATTAATAATTGGACCTATGTTATGCGATAGATGTAAAGTAGAGATGAAAAATCTTGACACAAAAACACCAGGCTTGCTTAGCGAAGAAAGGTTAGAAATAGCTATATGTACAGATCACCCTGTAATACCAATTGAATATTTGAGTTTTTGTGCAGCACTGGCAGCTAAAGACGGAATGAGTAAAATTGATGCGTTGAAAGCTATAACTATCAATCCGGCTAAAATATGTGGGCTGGATGACAGAATAGGTTCTTTAGAAGTTGGAAAAGATGCAGACATTATTTTATTTGCTGAAGACCCATTAAATATAAAGGTTAAACCTAAAGTTGTTATAGTTAATGGAGAAAGAAAAATATAAAAGACATATAAATTTGGAGATTTTATTTAATGCGAGAAGTTAATGTAAGTGAAATTACAGATGTAGTTGCTGATTTATGTATTAAGGCAAATATTTCTTTACCTCAAGATATTAAAATAGGTTTAGATGAAGCGTTTAATAAAGAAAATTCTAGTAATGCCAAAAAAATTATTGACTTATTAATAGAGAATTATAAATATGCAGAGAGAAAAAACATACCTATCTGTCAAGATACTGGCATGACAATAATTTTTATTAAAATAGGTCAAGAGGTTAAATTAATAGGCGGCTCTTTAGTTGAGGCTATTAATGTGGGGGTTAGACGCGGTTACATCAATGGCTATTTAAGGTGTTCTATTGTAGAAGACCCTTTATATAGTAGGGAAAATACAGGTGACAATACACCAGCAATTATTTATACGGACGTTGTTGAAGGTAGAAAAATAGAAATTACTGTGGTTCCTAAAGGTTTTGGTAGTGAAAACATGAGCAGGCAAATAATGATGAAACCATCGGCTACAGAGAAAGATGTAATAGATTTTATATTAGAAACGGTTAAGATTGCAGGTTCAAAAGCTTGTCCACCAATGGTTATTGGCGTTGGTATTGGTGGAGATTTTGAATATTCTGCGTATTTAGCCAAAAAAGCTTTATGCCGTAATATAAATTTTAGGAATCAAAATATAAAATATAAAGAACTAGAACATAAAATTTTAAATGAAGTCAATAATTTGAAAATTGGGGTGCAAGGGCAAGGTGGCAATACAACTGCTTTAGCTGTTAATGTAGAATATTACCCTACTCACATCGCGTCATTGCCTGTAGCTGTTAATATAGGTTGTCATGCTACAAGGCATGCTACATTTATAATATAAATATAGATTTTAGAAGAGAGATTTTAGTGTGAATTTAATAAAAAATCAGTCGGTGAAAAAGCAAATTAAGCTTAATTTTATTGTCTCTGCTTTATTGGCTATTATATTTTATTTTATAATGTGTTTCTTTAAAAAATATAGCTATAGTATTATTTTAGGAATAATTTTAGGCAGTGGTTGTGGTTTTTTTAATTTTGTTCTGCTTGCTATTAGTATGGAAAAATTAATTTTTTTACCTGAAAGCAGGGTAAAAACTATGGCTATGGCACATTATATAATTAGGTATTTTTTTATGGCTTTGTTTATTTTTTTAGCCATAAAGCTAGATGAAATAATTGACATATTTAGTTTTATAGTTTCACTTTTTTTTGCTAAATTAGCATTGTTTATGCAAGCTTTTTTAGAAGACTAAAGTTTAGATGATTGATTTTAATTATTTTATCAAAGAGGTGGTTATATGAATATTAATGGACCGAAAGTTATATTTGTTTTACCATTTTTTGACGGAATACCTATTACGGAAACCGTATTAGTGTCTTGGCTTATTATAGGATTAATTTTTGTGGTTATAAAAATTTTAACATGGAATATGTCAAAGAGTAAAATTGGTACAAAGCAGGCTTTAGCCGAGAAATTGGTTTTAACCATGAATAATTTAGTGGGTTCTTCTATGGGCGAAGGTAATGAAGTTTTTGTGCCATACATTACAGCATTATTTATATTTTCATTACTTTCTAGTTTAGCTGGGTTATTTGTATTAAGGCCACCAACTGCAGATTTTAACATGACTTTGACTTGGGCTCTTATGACATTTTTTATGATACAATACAATGGTATAAAATATAAAGGAATAAAACAATATTTGAAGTCTTTTTTTCAACCAGTGGCTTTTATGTTCCCAATGAACCTAATTAGCGAAGTAGCAATTCCGGTATCTTTGAGTTTTCGTCATTTTGGTAATATTGCTGCTGGAGTT
>CAYPLT010000013.1:0-3469 GCA_964411695.1 uncultured Candidatus Soleaferrea sp. | reverse complement strand
GAGTTATTATTACTCAGTTAATTTACACAGGGTTAACTGCAGCGAGTGCCTTAATACCGGTTATAGGTAAGTATATACCTATTTTGCAAGTTGGGGTTCCGGCAATTTTATCTGTTTACTTTGATTTATTTTCTGCGTTTATGCAGGCATTTATATTAATTTCGTTAACTATGGCTTATGTTTCATCAGCAAAAGAAAGAGAGTAACAAAGCTGTAATTATATATTATATTATTTTTAGGAGGATTTTAATTATGTTATTAGAAAAAGCAATAGTATTAGCAGCTTCAGCAATTGGAGCAGGAATAGCAGTGATAGCGGGTGTGGGCCCTGGTATAGGGCAAGGTTATGCAGCAGGTAAAGCGGTAGAGGCAGTTGCAAGACAACCAGAAGCAGCATCGTTGATTACTAAAAATTTAGTTTTGGGTGCAGCAATTGCAGAAACAACGGGAATTTATGGACTTGTTGTAGCTATGATATTATTATATTTAAACCCATTGGTAGGTATGTTAGGTTAAAATATAGATTTAATTTTTAGTTCAATATTTGGTGAGGAGTGAGAAATTTTGGTATCACCGGGGTCGTATCTAAGTTTTTTGTCTATTGATAAATGGACGATGATTTTTAATTTAATTAACACACTCATACTTTACAAAATTATAAAAAAATTTTTATTTCAGCCAGTTAATAAGATGATAAATGACAGAAAAGCTGACATAGAAAAAGATTATAATGATGCTAATGATGCTCTTAACAAAGCAGATGATTTAAAACGAAGTTATGAAATTAAAATTAGTCAGTCTGATGAAGAAGCCAGAACTATAATTAATAATGCTAAAAACAGGGCAGATTTTAGATATCAGGAGATAGTAAGCGAAGCTAAAAATCAAGCCGATAGCATCATGAAAAGAGCCGATGAAGAAATTAAGTTAGCATCACAAAAGGCAATTAATAATATTAAAAATGAAGTTGCAGAAATGGTTGTTTTAACTGCTTCTAAAGTTATTAACAAAGAGTTGAACAAACAAGGTCATGAACAACTAATAGAAAGTTTTTTAGAAGAGGTCGAAACAGATGAATAATTATGATGATATTGCAATTGTTTATGCTAATAGTTTTTATCAGGTTTCTAAAGAAGAAAATCAGCAAGAACTATTATTTTCTCAGATGATGCAACTAAAGGAAATATTGTTAGAAAATTTAGATTTAATTAGAGTTTTGAATTTACCAAATGTAGGTAGAGAAGAAAAAAAGAATATTATTCAGAATGTTTTTGGTGGAAAGTTAAGTAACTATATTGTAAATTTTTTTAAAATTTTAATTGATAACAATAAAACATCATTGATTTTTAAAATTATAGAAAAATATAAATTTATATATTATAAAGAAAATAATTTTAAAGAGGTAACTATTGTATCAGCTGTTGGTTTAAATGAAATGCAAAAAAATAAAATTGTATATAAATGTGAAAAATTATTTAATAAAAAAATAATAGCTAATTATTTAATTGATGAAGAGATTATGGGCGGATTTATTATTAAATCTGATGATAAAATAATTGATATGAGTGTGAAAAATAAATTAAATAATATGAAAAATACAATGTTAAATGTTATTATGAATTGATATTTTATATTAAATGGCAGGTGAATTTGTTTGGAAATAAAATCCAATGAGATTGCAAGCATAATAAAACAACAAATTAAAAATTATGATGCAAAAATTGAGTTGTGTGACGTTGGTACAATTACTAGCGTTGGTGACGGAATAGCCACAGTGTATGGTCTTGATGAGTGCATGGCTGGAGAGCTTTTAGAAGTTGAAGGCGGTGTTTCGGCTATGGCTATGAACCTTGAAGAGAATTCTGTGGGCATAGTTTTGTTTGGCAACAATAAGTTTATTAAAGAAGGTTGTACGGTAAAGAGGGCACATAAAATTGTTTCTGTGCCTGTAGGTGAAGCGCTTTTAGGCAGAGTAGTGAACAGTTTAGGTGAACCTATAGATGGAAAAGGTGCAATTCAAGCTACTGCGTACAGAAATATTGAAATTAAAGCGCCTGGTATTATTGAAAGAAAACCAGTTAAAAGACCATTAGAGACAGGAATCAAAGCGATTGATGCAATGATACCTATTGGAAAAGGTCAAAGAGAATTAATTATAGGGGACAGACAAACAGGTAAAACTTCTATTGCTATAGATACCATAATAAATCAAAAAGGTAAAGATGTTATTTGTATATATGTAGCGATTGGGCAAAAACAATCAACAGTTGCAAAAATTGTTGAAACGCTCAAAAATAACAACGCTATGAACTATACTATAGTTGTAGCAGCAACAGCTTCTGATTTAACTCCTCTGCAGTATATTGCTCCTTACACAGGTTGTTCTATGGGCGAGTATTTTATGAATCAAGGTAAAGATGTACTTTGTGTATATGATGACCTTTCAAAGCATGCAGTAGCGTATAGAGCATTGTCACTGTTGTTGAAAAGACCTCCTGGTAGAGAAGCTTACCCAGGCGATGTATTTTATTTGCATTCTAGGTTGCTTGAAAGAGCTACTCAGCTTAGTGACGCACTAGGAGGAGGGTCTTTAACAGCACTGCCAATAGTTGAAACACAAGCCGGAGACGTTTCTGACTATATTCCAACTAATGTTATATCAATAACCGATGGACAAATTTTTTTAGAAACAGAGCTATTTTATTCGGGGGTTAGACCTGCAATTAATCCAGGTATTTCTGTTTCTAGGGTTGGAGGTAATGCACAAATTAAAGCTATGAAAAAAGTAGCGGGTTCTTTAAAGTTGGCTTATTCTCAATATATGGAACTTCAAGCGTTTGCTCAATTTGGTGCAGATTTAGATAAAGAAACAAAACTTCAATTAGAAAAAGGTAAGAGGATTATAGAAATCTTAAAACAGCCACAGAATTCACCATTTAAAGTTGAACATCAGGTCGTTATAATTTATTTGGCAATTAATAATTATTTATTAGATGTAGAAGTGGAAAAAGTTAAAGAATTTCAGAGTGAATTTATAAATTTTTTAGGGCAACAATATCCACAAATATACCAATCTATAATTGACACTTGCGATTTAACTGATGAAACAGAAAGTTTATTAATTGAGGCTGTTAATAAATTTAAATCCTCTTTTTTAAGGGTGGGTGAAACTCATGGCAACAGCCAGCACTAAAGATATAAAAAGACGGCAAAAAAGTATAGAAAATACTCTTAAAATAACAAAGGCGATGGAACTTGTGGCTTTTTCTAAATTAAAAAAAGGCAGGCAACGGGTTAGGCAGACAGCGCCTTTTTTTAATGAACTTTATAGCATAATAGAAAATATTTCCAAAAACCAACAAGTAGACAGTGTATTTTTTAAGCAACAACCAGTTAAAAAAAGATGCTATATTGTTATAGCAAGCGATAAAGGCTTAGCTGGGAGCTATAATGGAAATGTTTTAAGATT
>CAYPLT010000012.1:8545-15811 GCA_964411695.1 uncultured Candidatus Soleaferrea sp. | reverse complement strand
TGACCATTTTGTTAAATTGGTAGCTTGGTATGACAATGAATGGGGTTATTCAAACAAAGTGTTGTCTTTAATTTCTCATATGAGCAAATTTGATAATGAATAGAAAATAATATAAATTGATTTAATTTTTTTCAAAATAAAAGGCTTCATTGTGCTGGATATCAAAACTCTAAAACAGGAGTGTGATTGTCAGACACAGTAATATGAAGCTTTTTTTATTTTAAGATATAAATATTTGGTATTTAGTAAATAAAATTTTTTGTGAAGAAAAATTTATTTGGATACTTGAAAAAAAACAGGATTATAGTATAATATAAGTATATAAATTTTATGTTTTTTTAGAAGGTGTTTTAAGAGTATGGATTATGAAAATATTATTGCAGGTTTAACACCTGGAGGTTCTAATAAAGTTTATGAAGCAAGAATTCTTATTTGTTTTTTGTTTAATTTGTTAAATAAGCCAATGTCTAAAACAGATATTAATAATATTTTGCAATATCAAGGTTTAATTAACTACTTTACTTTTGCACAGGCTTTTAATGACTTAATTGATGATTCTCAGGTTCAAATCTGTGAAAATCTATTATATATAAACAAAAATAATAACAATGAGGTAAAATATATACTAACGCCAAAAGGCAAAGAAACGGTAGACGTTTTTAAAGATACCATAGCTGTTACGGTTAAAGAAAGACTATTAAATTCTGCTGAGGAATATTTAAAAAATTTAAAGCTAGAGCAAGATAATGTTGTTAAAATAAGAAAAGTGGATGATGGCTACATGGTTTCTTGCAGAGTTAAAGATATTGGTTCTGATTTAATTAATCTTGAAATTTTTTCACCTGATAAGGAGACAGCAGAAAAAATAAAAAAGAACTTCATTTCAAAATCATTGGAACTTTACCAAAATATTTTTGAATTTTTAACTTGAAAATTACTGGCAGTTTGATTTTTGACAGGAGGTTAATTTAGTTGAGAAAGTTATTAAAAATCTTACTTTCAAGGGCGGTAATTTTTAGTACTTTAATTTTAATGCAAGTTATATCAATATTATGTTTAATTTGGGGCATAGGTAAAATATACACTAATATCTATATATTATTAGAGGTTGTTAGTTTTATCTTAGCTATTTACATTGCTAACGGAGATAAAAATCCATCTTACAAGCTGCCATGGTTGCTTGTGATGCTTGTGTTTCCTCTTTTTGGCTCGTTTTTTTATTTATTTTTTGGAATCAGACATAGTAATACTCAAAGTAAAAAAAGAATTAAAAATAACAAAGAGCGATGCAATAAATACTTGTCTTGCAATGTTGATGTAAAAGAAAAAATAAAAAATAATGACTTACTTTACTACAAGCATTCTAAATATTTGACTGATTACAGCTATTATCCACCATATGCTAATTGTTATTGTGAGTATTTTTCTGTGGGTGAGCTAAAGTTCTATAAATTAATTGATGAATTAAAAAAAGCTAAAAAATTTATTTTTTTAGAATATTTCATAATAAAAAAAGGTTTTATGTGGGGCAAAATTTTAGATATTTTAGAAGAAAAAGCTAAAGAAGGTGTAGAGGTAAGAATTATTTATGATGACTTTGGTTGTTTGTTTAGTTTACCTAATAATTATAATAAGATTTTAGCCTCTAAAGGCATTAAATGTCAAATTTTTAATCCTCTGGTTCCGTTTATAAACATTTACCTTAATCACAGGGACCACAGAAAAATAGCAGTGATTGATGGTGAAGTGGCATTTGTTGGAGGAACTAATTTAGCAGATGAATATGTTAATGTGAATTGTAAATTAGGACATTGGAAGGACAGCGATATTATGATTAAAGGTGACGCTGTTTGGAGCTTTACTGTTATGTTTTTGCAAAATTGGAATTTCTTTAAAAGTTATGATAAAGATTGGAATACATTTAAAACAACAAAATGTGATATCAAGCAAGAATTTGAAAATAATGGTTACATACAGCCGTTTGGAGATTTGCCAATTTGTAGCGAAAATATAAGTGAGAATACATATAAAAATTTAATAAATTCTGCTAAAAAATATGTTTACATAACGTCACCTTATTTAATAATAGATAATGAGATGCAAGAGACATTAATTTTGGCAGCTAAAAATGGAATTGATGTTAGAATTATTACACCTAAAATTCCAGATAAAAAATATATAAACCTGGTTACAAAAGCATTCTTCCCTAAGCTTATTGAATCAGGTATTAAAATTTATTTATATACACCTGGTTTCATACATTCAAAGCTTGTAATTGTTGATGATATTGTAGGAGTTATTGGTACTGCTAATATGGATTACAGGAGCTTTTATTTGCATTTTGAAACTGGAGTTTGGCTTTATAAAGCAGATGTATTAAAAGACATTAAAAAAGATTTTTTAGAAACTATTAATAAAAGCGAAGAGGTTTATTTACAGCAGCTTACAGATATGAACATATTTGTAAAAATTTATCAATCTATTTTACGTATTTTTAGTTCTATGATGTAAGTGGATTATTTTTATATTGGAGGTATTTTTAATGAAAGTAATTTTAAAAGAAAATGTTAAAGGCTCTGGTAAGCAAGGTGATATTGTTAATGTTTCTGATGGGTATGCTAAGAATTTTTTGTTGAAGAAAGGCTTAGCAGTTGAAGCGACAGAAGCAGAAATAAAAAAGTTAAAAACTAAACAAGAAGCAGATGAATTTCATGATGCAGAGAAAATTAAAGAGTATAAAGGAATTGCTACACAGATAGATGGAAAAGAAATATTTATTCATGCTAAGGCAGGAGATAATGGAAAAATTTTTGGTTCTGTAACTGCTAAAGAAATTGCTGAAATTATAAAAAAAGATTATAATATAGATGTAGATAAAAGGAAAATTTGTTTGGATGGCAACATAAAAGCTTATGGAAGATATAACATAACAGTTAAATTCATAGCAGGTGTTACAGCAAAAATTATTGTTGTTATTGCTGAATAATTAATTATTAAAAATTATTAAAGTTAATGAGAAAACATAAAGAGGTGGCTAAAATAGAAAATTTAACAACTGGTTTAAATTTTAATAAGTTGCCGTATAGTATGGAAGCTGAGCAATGTGTTTTAGCGTGCATTCTAATAGATGGAAATTGCATAACTCGAGTTTTAGATAAACTTAAATTAGAATATTTTTATAACGATGTAAACAAGCATCTTTACAGCATTATGGTTATGATGTTTGCTTCTGCACAGCCTATAGATGTCATAACTGTTTTAGATGTTGCTAAAAAAGAAAAAGTTTTTTCAACTGAAGAAGAAATAAAAAATTATATTGGCGAAATTGCAGATCTGTTGCCTACAACTGCTAATTTAGAGTCTTATGCGCAAATTGTTGAAGAAAAATATTATATTAGAAGTTTAATGAAAATAGCTGAAGATATAATTGAAAATGCTAATGGCAGTTATGAAGATGTTCAAAGTTTGTTAGATCTGGCAGAACAGAGAATTTTTGAAATAAGGCAAGGTAAAGATAGCCAAGGGCTTGTGCCGATTAATGAAGCTATTATTGAAACTTATGACAGATTACAAAAAATTTCTGGAGAAAATAAAGAAAGTTTTATAGGAATTTCGACTGGTTTTTCTCAGTTGGACAGATTGATTTTAGGCTTAAACAAGTCTGATTTAATTTTGTTAGCAGCCAGACCCGCTATGGGTAAAACAGCGTTTGCTTTAAACATAGTGACTAATGTTGCTGTAAAATCTAAAAAATCGGTGGCGGTTTTTTCGCTTGAAATGAGTAGAGATCAGCTTGTTACTAGGGTTTTGTCATCAGTTGCTAAAATTAAAGGACCTTCTCTTAAAACAGGTAACCTTACTCTTGATGATTGGGGTAAATTAGCCATAAGTGCACAAGAGCTTTCTCAAGCTAAAATCTATATAGATGATATGCCTAATATTACCGTTTCTCAAATGAAAGCAAAAATTAGACGGCTAAGAAATATAGATTTGGTTGTGGTAGATTATTTGCAACTTATGCAATCCATGAGAAGATCTGATAGTAGAGTTCAAGAAATTTCTGACATTACTAGGGCACTGAAGATTATGGCTAAAGAATTAGATGTGCCGGTTATTGCTATTTCTCAGCTTTCTAGAGGTCCTGACACAAGAATAGAGCATCAACCAAAATTGTCAGACCTTAGAGATTCTGGTTCTATTGAGCAGGATGCAGATATTGTTTTGTTTTTGTACAGAGAAGCTTATTATGACAAATCTTGTGAAAACCCGAATGTGGCAGAATGTATTGTAGCTAAAAACAGGCATGGAGAAACAGGAGTTATTGAACTTTCTTGGGATGGACAATACACGAAATTTGAAAACTTGGAGACGTTCAGACATGAAAGATGAGATGATAGGCGGTAATATTACAAAAACAATTAATGATTTAATTTGTGGAAAAAAAGTTAACAATATCTCTGATATGATTAATTTTAATGATAGTGTTATTGTAGGGCTTTCTGGTGGAGCAGATTCTGTGGCTTTAACGCATTTTTTATGTGAATTGGCAGATTATTTTAGACTTAAGGTTATAGCATGCCATGTAAACCATGGAATTAGAGGCAAAGAAGCAGATGAAGACCAAGAGTTTGTAAGAAAATTTTGTGATAACTTAGGTATAGAACTTTTAGAAACAAAATTAAATTTATTAGATGTTCATAAAAGTAGTAAGCACTCTCTTGAGGAAGTTGCAAGGGTTTACAGATATAAATTTTTTAGAGAATGTAGTGAAAAATATAACGCTAAAATTGCAACAGCTCACAATATGAATGATAATGCAGAAACAGTTATTTTAAATTTGATTAGAGGAACAGGGCTCAAAGGAATTTGTGGAATACCTAAAATTAGAGAAAACATAATTAGACCTTTAATTAACTTTACTCGGCAAGATATTGAAATTTATTGCAAAGAAAATTCACTTGGTTTTGTAGTTGATAGTACAAATCTTTCTGTTGATTATAGTAGAAATTTAGTAAGGCATAAAATTGCACCGGTATTTTCAAAAATAAATATTAATTTTGCATCGACAATTAGTCGAAATTGTGATATTATATTAGAGGAAGAGTTGTTTTTAGAAGAACTTACTATCAAGGCTTTGAATAAAATATCGGTTAATAATGGTATTTATTCTGTGAGTGAATTTAAATTATTAAGCAGTATAATTAAAAATAGAGTTATTAAAAATATTTTAAAGTCTAATAAATTGCCATATAGCTTTAAAAAAATTAATTTAATTTTAAATTTTATTTTAAGCGATGAGTCCAATAAAATAGCTATAGATGATACGCATTATTTAATTAAAAAAGATGATGTTTTTTATGTGAAAAATATTATTGATGTTAGCAATAATAAAATAAAAAATTTTAGTGTAGATTTATATCAAGAGGAATCAAAAAAGTATATAAATTATAAAATTATTAAGTACGATGATATTAAGGATGAAATTACTAAAAACAAAGCAATTTTAAAACAATGCGTAGATTTTGATAAAATTTTAGGAAACCCAATTTTAAGGCATAGACAAAATGGCGATAAAATTAAATTAAAGTATAGGCACGTCACAAAATCTTTAAAAAAATTATTGAATGAAGAAAAATTATTATGTCATGAAAAAGATAAACTTTTTGTAATTTCTGATTCTTTGGGTGTTGTGTGGGTTGAAGGCTTTGGCGCAGATGAAAGAGTGAATGTAGATGAAAATACAAAAAGTATATTATTTTTAAATATTTAAATTAAGGATGGGTTATAACAATGCATGAAGAGATAAAAAAAATATTATTAACAGAAGCTCAAATAAAAGAAAGAGTAAAAGAATTAGGCAAGCAAATAACTGAGGATTATAAAGATAAAAATTTATTAATGATAAGCGTTTTAAAAGGTGCAGTGTTGTTTATGTCAGATTTAATGAGGGCTGTTGATTGCCACATGAAGATAGACTTTATGTGCGTTTCCACTTTTAATGGTGGAACAAAGTCTAGTGGAGTAGTTAAATTTTTAAAAGACCTTGATATGGATATTTCTGGATATGATGTTTTAATTGTTGAAGATATTTTAGATAGTGGTCTTACACTTAGTTATGTAAGAGATATGCTTTACCAAAGAAAACCGAACAGTATAAAGATAGCTACATTGTTAGATAAAACTGTAAGAAGGCAGATAGACATAAAGGCTGATTATGTTGGTTTTGATATTCCTGATGAATTCATAGTTGGTTATGGATTAGATTATGATGAAAAATATAGAAATTTACCGTATATTGGAGTATTAAAAAGTGTAAAATAATTTTCTATTATTTGGTGTATATAGAAGGAGGACAGCAAAATTGAAAAATTTTAACGGTTCGTCAAGAAAGAATAATAATGGTTTAATAGTTTATTTAATCATTGCAATAACGTTGATGTTTATTGGTGTTGCTTTTTTATCTAAAAATATTAAAACTTTGGAATATTATGAAATAATTTCTTATTTTCAAGAAGATAGAGTTAAGGAATTTGAGTTAAATTTAGCAAGTGGTCAGCTAACTATGGCTATTAAAGATGATGTTAGACCTGTAATTTATAAAGTCCCTTACCCTGCATTATTTATTGAAGATGTGAATGACATTGTTAAAGAGCATAATAAGCAACATCCAGATGATTTGATTAAGTATGATTACAAAAGAGGAAGTCAAGCACCGGAATGGATTATGGCTGCTTTGCCATCTTTGCTGGCTATAGCAAGTATTATAATATTTTACATCTTTATGCTTAAAAAGACAGATGCTGGAGGAATGGGTAAAATTGGTAGCTTTGGCAAGGTAAAGGCTAAAAAATCGATGGAAAATAAAGTCACTTTTGCTGATGTAGCAGGTGCTGATGAAGAAAAAGAAGAACTTGCTGAAATTATTGATTTTTTAAAAAATTCTCAAAAGTTTAATGCGTTAGGTGCTAAGGTTCCTAAAGGAGTTTTATTGATGGGTCCTCCAGGAACTGGTAAGACTTTGTTGGCTAAAGCAGTAGCAGGTGAAGCAAATGTGCCATTTTTTTCAATTTCTGGTTCAGATTTTGTAGAGATGTTTGTTGGTGTTGGTGCATCTAGAGTTAGAGACATATTTAATCAAGCTAAAAAAGAGGCGCCAAGCATAATATTTATTGATGAAATTGATGCTGTAGGACGTGAGCGTGGCGCTGGATTAGGCGGTGGACAGGACGAAAGAGAACAAACGCTTAACCAGTTATTGGTTGAAAT
>CAYPLT010000012.1:0-8535 GCA_964411695.1 uncultured Candidatus Soleaferrea sp. | reverse complement strand
GGATTTGAAGAGAATTCAGGCGTAATTGTTATGGCAGCAACTAACCGAAGTGACGTTTTGGATCCAGCATTGCTTAGAGCTGGTAGATTTGATAGACAGGTTTACGTGGGTTACCCTGACATTAAAGGTAGAGAAGAAATTTTAAAGGTACACACTAAAAATAAAATTCTAGCTCCAGATGTTAATTTGCATACTATAGCTAAAAAAACAGCCGGTTTTGTAGGCGCAGATTTGGCTAACTTAGTGAATGAAGCTGCTTTATTGGCGGCTAAAAAGAATAAAAAATCTATAACTGCTAATGATATAGGAGAAGCAACAATTAAAGTTATTGCAGGTCCAGAGAAAAAATCAAGAGTAGTTACAGGTAAAGATAAACGTTTAACTTCTTACCATGAAGCGGGGCACGCAGTTTGTACCTATTATTGCGAAACCCAAGATCCTGTACATGAAGTTTCTATAATACCAAGAGGTATGGCAGGAGGTTTTACTTTGTCTTTGCCGTCTCATGACAAAATGTATTTGACTAAAACAGAAATGTTTGAAGATATTGTGGTTCTTTTAGGCGGAAGAGTAGCAGAAAGTATCATTTTAGGCGACATTTCTTCAGGAGCATCAAATGACATTTTAAGGGCTACTAGCACAGCTAGAAATATGGTTACTAAATATGGTTTTAGTGAAAAACTTGGTCCGATAGTTTATGGAAATGACCATGATGAGGTGTTTTTGGGCAGAGATTTTGCTCAAAATAGAAATTATTCTGAAGAAGTTGCAGCTTCTATAGACTTAGAAATAAAACAAATTATAGATAATGCATATAAAAATACTGAAACAATTTTAAAAGAGCATATTGGTCAGCTTCATAAAGTTGCTAAGTATTTATTTGAAAATGAAAATATTGATGAAAGTACATTTAAAAAACTTATGGAAGATAATGAATTTTACTCAGTAGATAATGAAATAATAAAAGTTAAAACTCCAGAAGAAGAGTTGAGAGAGAACGAGGAATCATAAAAAATTTAGTTTTTTAAAATCAGTTTTTTAGATTTTTAGAAAGGAGGGGTCGCTGTGCAACAATATGGCAACGATAGTATATTAGCATTAAAAGGTGCGGATAGAGTTAGAAAAAGACCTAGTGTTATTTTTGGCTCAGATGGTATAGAAGGTTGTAGACATGCAATATTTGAAATTTTGTCTAACTCTTTGGATGAAGCAAGAGAGGGATTTGGTGATAAAATTATTATTACTAAATATCTTGATGGCTCTGTGTCTGTGGAAGATTTTGGTAGGGGAATACCTGTAGATTATAATGAACGAGAGCAACGGTTTAATTGGGAACTTGTTTTTTGTGAATTATATGCCGGTGGTAAATACAGTAACAATGAAGGTGAGCATTACCAATATTCACTGGGACTTAATGGGCTGGGTTTATGTGCAACTCAATACGCTTCAAGATATATGGATGTGGAAATTTACAGAGATGGATTTAAATATTTATTGCACTTTGAAAAAGGTGAGAACATAAATGGTTTAATAAAAGAAAGTGTTAATAAAAAAATTACCGGTACAAAAATACATTGGCTACCTGACAATAATGTGTTTACTGACATAAATGTTTCTATAGATGATATTTGTGAAATGGTTAAAAGGCAGGCCGTTGTAAATGATAGTATATTATTTATTGTGAAAAATCAAACGGAAGATGGGTTTGAGGAATTTAACTTTAAATATGAAGGTGGAATAAACGATTACGTTAAAGACATTGTTAAAGAAGATGCACTGAGCACTATTGTAGATATTAACAGTGGTGAACAATTTGGACGTGACCGCATTGATAAACCGGAATATAAAGTAAAGATTAGGGCTTGTTTTTGCTTTTCTAACAAAGTTAGATTTATGGAATTTTATCATAATTCCAGTTATCTTGAACACGGTGGCTCTCCTGAAAAAGCAATTAAGGTTGCTTTTGTTTCTCAAATAGATTCTTACATTAAGCAAACAAATAAATATATGAAGAATGAATCTAAAATTACATTTCAAGATGTTGAAGACTGTTTAATATTTGTTTCTTCTTCTTTTTCTACTCAGACTTCCTATGAAAATCAAACTAAAAAGGCCATAACCAATAAGTTTATTTATGAAGTTATGACTCAATTTTTAAAACATAACCTTGAAGTTTATTTTTTAGAGAACCCTGAACAAGCAAATAAAATTGCTGAACAGGTTTTGGTTAACAAAAGAAGTAGAGAGAATGCTGAAAAAACTAGAATTAATTTAAAGAAAAAACTTTCTGGTAATTTAGATATCAATAATAGAGTTCAAAAATTTGTAGATTGTAGAAGTAAAGATGTTAGTAAACGAGAGATTTATATTGTAGAAGGTGACTCTGCTTTAGGTGCTTGTAAATTGAGCAGAGATGCGGAGTATCAAGCTATAATACCTGTTAGAGGCAAAATACTTAATTGTTTAAAATCTGATTATGCTAAAATTTTTAAAAATGACATAATAACAGATATTATTAAAGTACTTGGTTGTGGAGTAGAAGTTAATACAAAATCTGGAAAAGACGTAACATCTTTTAATTTAAAAAATTTAAGGTGGAGTAAAGTTGTAATTTGTACAGATGCTGATGTTGATGGCTTTCAAATTAGGACTTTGATTTTGACAATGTTGTATAGGTTAATGCCAACACTTATTGAAAGTGGATTGGTTTACATAGCAGAATCTCCGCTTTATGAAATTAATACTAAAGATAAGATTTATTTTGCTTATTCTGATGGAGAAAAAAATAGAATATGACCCAGACATGATGTGGATGACAACGATGAACCCTAAGACTCGCAGGTTAATAAAAGTTACGCCGGCAGAAGCTGAGGAAACTGTAAAAATGTTTGATATTTTACTTGGAGATAATCTGCAGGGTCGAAAAGATTTTATAACTCAGAATGGACATCTTTATTTAGACAATTTAGATGTTGTTTAATTTGTATTAAAAAATAATTTTTAATAGTTATTAATAGGCCGTCTCGAACAGTGGCGGTCTATAGAATTTTATTAAAAACAGACAGTTAAAAAAATAATTAAAACATGAAGATGGTGTAAATAAAGCATTATGATTGATAAAATAATAATTAAAGGTGCTAGAGAACATAATTTGAAAAATATTAATCTAGAAATACCTAGAAATAAATTAATTGTTTTTACTGGCGTTTCTGGTTCGGGTAAGTCTTCTTTGGCTTTTGATACGATTTATGCTGATGGGCAACGTCGTTATGTCGAAAGCCTTTCTTCTTATGCACGTCAATTTTTAGGGCAGATGAATAAACCTGATGTTGACAGTATAGAAGGTCTTTCGCCAGCAATTTCAATAGACCAAAAAACTACGTCTAAAAATCCAAGATCAACAGTTGGTACAGTAACAGAAATTTATGATTATCTTAGGTTACTTTATGCAAATATTGGAGTGCCACATTGCCCGATTTGTGGAAATGAAATTAATGGGCAAGCTATAGACCAAATTATAGATAATATTATGCAGTTAGCTTCTGGAACGCGCTTTCAAATTTTAGCACCTATGGTAAGAGGTAAAAAAGGTACGTATAAAACGTTATTTGAAGAAATCAAAAAAGATGGGTATGTTAGAGTTCGAGTTGATGGTGATGTAAAAGATTTAGGTGAAGAAATTTTATTAGAAAAAAATAAAAAGCATAATATAGAAGTTGTTATAGACAGACTTGTTATGAAAGATGATATAAGATCTAGATTAACAGAATCGGTTGAAACTGCTCTTAAGTTAGCAGATGGACTTGTTATTATAGATATTATTGGAGACAAAGAAATTTTGTTTTCTCAAAATTATACATGCGTAAATCACCCCAATATTAATATTCCGGAATTAACGCCCAGAATGTTTTCTTTTAACAGCCCTTTTGGCGCATGTCCAAGTTGTATGGGGTTAGGGGTTTTTCGTCAAATTGACTCAGACATGGTAGTGCCGGATAAAAGTTTATCAATTAATCAAGGTGCAATTAAAGCTTCTGGGTGGAATTTTGCACCAGGAAGCATAGCAAGTATGTACTTTGATGGATTGGCAGAAAAATATAAGTTTTCTCTAGATACGCCTTTTAAAGATTTACCTGAAGATATTGTGAATATTATATTTTATGGTACAGGTGAAGAAAAAATAAAATTGGTTTGGAATTTTAAATTTAGAGAAGGTATTACTTATGGCAAATTTGAAGGAATTATTACTAATTTAGAGCGTAAATATAAGGCTACAGAGAGTGATGCAGTAGCTGGTGAAATAAATTCATGTATGAGTGAAGTAAGTTGCCCAGAATGTGGTGGAAAGAGATTAAAAAAAGAAGTATTGGCAGTTACTGTAGGTGGTAAAAATATTAGTGATTTTTGCGAAATGTCAGTACGTGATGCAATAAAATTTTTAGATGATTTGAATCTTAGCCCAAGAGATAAAATTATTTCAAAAAATATTCTGAAAGAAATAAAAAATAGGCTAACATTTTTAAATGATGTTGGACTTTCATATTTAACATTAGCCAGAGCAACAGCAACGCTTAGTGGTGGTGAGAGTCAGCGGATAAGGCTTGCTACTCAAATAGGGTCTTGTTTGATGGGAGTAATGTACATACTTGATGAACCTAGCATTGGTCTACATCAAAGAGATAATGATATGTTGATAAAAACATTAAAACATCTTAGAGATTTAGGAAACACAGTTATAGTTGTTGAGCATGATGAAGATACAATGAGAGAAGCAGATTTTATAGTTGATATTGGCCCTAGAGCTGGTGTACATGGTGGTAAAGTGATATTTGCTGGAAGTGTAGAAGATATTAAAAAATGCGATGATTCTATTACTGGTCTCTATTTAAGTGGTAAAAAATCAATACCAATTCCTGATAAAAGAAGGCAGGGCAACGGGAAGTTCATAGAAATTATTGGTGCAAAAGAAAATAATTTAAAGAATATTTCTGTTAAATTTCCGTTAGAAACTTTTACAGCTGTGACAGGCGTTTCTGGTTCAGGTAAAAGTACGTTAGTTAATGAAATTCTATATAATGGGCTAAAATTTAAATTAAATAATTCTATGGAAAAAGTGGGCAAGCATGAGAATATTTTAGGTGCAGAATATATAGATAAAATTATTAATATTGACCAATCACCAATAGGTAGAACGCCAAGATCCAACCCAGCAACTTATATTGGACTATTTACAGATATAAGAGAATTATTTGCAATGACTAACCAGGCCAAAATTAAAGGGTTTAGTAGTAGCAGATTTTCTTTTAACATAAAGGGTGGGCGTTGTGAAGCTTGTAAAGGTGATGGAATTTTAAAAATAGAAATGCACTTTTTACCAGATGTTTATGCTCCTTGTGAAATATGCAAAGGTAAGAGGTATAATTTAGAGACGTTAGCTGTAAAGTATAAGGATAAAAATATTTATGATGTTTTGGAAATGACAATAGATGAAGGTTTGCAATTTTTTAATAATGTTCCTAAAATTAGAGATAAACTTCAAACTTTGGTAGATGTTGGTCTAGGTTATGTTAAGATTGGTCAATCAGCTACAACTTTGTCAGGGGGAGAAGCTCAAAGACTGAAGTTAGCTTCAGAACTTCGTAAAAAAGCTACTGGAAAAACATTATATATACTTGATGAACCAACAACTGGACTTCATACAGCTGATGTTGAAAAATTATTAGAAGTTTTACAAAGGTTAGTGGACAAAGGAAACACAATAGTAGTTATCGAACATAACTTAGACGTAATTAATAATGCAGACTATGTTATTGATATGGGTCCTGAAAGTGGTGATAACGGAGGAGAAGTAATAGCTATTGGAACGCCAGAAGATATTGTCAAAAATAATAAATCATATACAGGAAAATATATCTTAAAAAATAATTTGAAAAGATAATGAGGAAAAGTAAATGAATAAAGTAGAGTTATTATCTCCGGTAGGAGATATGGAAAGACTTGATTATGCAATTTTATATGGTGCAGATGCAGTTTATTTATCTTTAAAAGAGTTTGGAATGAGGTCAAGTGCTGGTAATTTTACTGCTGATGAATTAAAATTGGCTGTGGAAAAAGCACATGCAAAAAATGTTAAAGTTTATGTTACGTGTAATATATTGCCGACTAATTCACACATGGAAAATATAAAAGAATATTTAAAGATAGTATCAGATGCTAAAGTAGATGCTTTAATAATAGCAGATATGGGTGTGCTGGTTGCAACAAAAAAATATGCACCTGAAATCGATGTTCATATTTCTACACAAGCGGGAATAGTTAACTATATGGCAGCTGAAGAATATTATAAAATGGGTGCAAAACGTGTGGTTTTAGCTAGAGAACTTTCATTAGATGACATAAAAGTTATAAGGGATAAAACAAATGATAATTTAGAATTAGAAGCTTTTGTGCATGGTGCCATGTGTGTATCTTTTTCTGGTAGATGTTTGCTTTCTAGCTATTTAACAGGGCGTGATGCAAATAGAGGCGAATGTGCTCAGCCTTGTAGATGGAGTTATAGATTAGTAGAAGAAAAAAGACCAGGTCAATATTATCCTATAGTTGAAGAAGACAAAGGTACTTACATATTAAATGCTAAAGATTTGTGTATGATTGAGCATATAGATAAATTAATTAAGGCTGGAATTTATAGTTTTAAGATTGAAGGTCGAGCAAAATCTTTTTATTATGTTGCTATGGTTACTAATGCTTACAGGCAAGCAATTGATTTATATTATCAAAACCCTGAAAAATTTAAAGTGCCACAATGGCTTATTGAAGAAGTAGATAAAGTTAGTCATAGGCAATATTCTACAGGTTTTTATTTTGGCAAGCCACATGAAGGGCAGATTTATAAAAATGGTGGCTATATAAGGTCGTGTGATGTTGTAGCAACTGTTGAAAGTTTTGATGATGAGTATATTTATTGTGTGCAAAGAAATAAATTTAGCGTAGGTGATGAGATAGAAATAATTTCTCCGTTTCAAAAATCAGAGAAAATTAAAGTTGAAAAGATTTTTGATGAGCTGAATAAGTCTATAGAAAGCGTACCACATGCAATGATGAAATTTAGAATTCCGAATGTAAGTAAAAATAGGTTTATTAAAGGTAGCATAATAAGAAAAGATTGTGAAACATTTTAAATATGATATTTTTATTGTAATTTAATTTTATAAAATTTAAGCCGTGAAAATGTGTTAAATTTCACGGTTTTGTTGTTTATAGATTGACGAAGGGTTATATAGATGCTAAAATAAAATTATAATCATATAATAAGTTAAAATCATAAAAATATTTGCAGAAATTAATTTAGAAAATTTATAATTGATTCTGCATTTTACAGTTTAGATGATTATAAATTGTATAGGTGGTTAGACAGGTTATGTTTAATAAAAATAAAAAAATAAATCAAGTTACTATTATTTCTGTATTATCGTCTTTATCTGTAATTTTATTTTTTATTGGTGGTGTGCCATTGTTTTTAACTTTTCCGTATTTGAAAATTGATTTTTCTGACATACCAGCTTTAGTAGGTGCAATGCTTATTTCACCTAGCGCTGGCATTATAATTGAACTTTTAAAGAACTCAGTACATCTTTTACAAACTCACACCATGGGTATAGGTGAGCTTATTTCTTTGATTATTGGAAGTACAATGATTTTAAGTTTTTGCATACCGTACCGTTTATTGATTAAAAAACAAAAAGTTAAAACAGCAATTTTTTTATCTTATATAATTTGTGTTTTGACTACACTATTGGTGGCTTTGATTGTTAATGGAATGTTGTACCCGTTGTTTTTGTCTGTTGTTTTATCACAAAAACTAGTTAAGGGTGTAATAGTTTCATATTTGTTAGCGGTTGTTTTGGTTAATATTGTCAAAGTTTCTGTAACGGTTTGGGGCAGTGTGTTAATGGTTAAATTTTTAAAAGGCAAAGTTGTCGATGATTAATTTAAAAAATTTTAAGAAAGATAATTTAATAAAATGATTATAGAAGAAAAAAATAAAATTTATATGAAATTAGCTTTAGAAGAAGCTAAAAAAGCATATGAAATTGATGAAGTTCCTGTTGGGGCAATAATAGTTTATAAAGATGAAGTTATAGCTAGTGGGTATAATCAAAGAGAAACAAAAAATAATTCACTGGCTCATGCGGAAATTTTAGCAATTAACCAAGCTTGTAATTATTTAAATAGTTGGCGATTAATTGACTGTGAAATGTATGTAACTTTAGAGCCTTGCCCTATGTGTGCTGGTGCAATTATTAATTCTAGAATTTCTAAATTAATTTACGCAACTCAAGACTTAAAGTCAGGGAGCGTGAATTCAATTTTAAATATGTTTGACTTGCCTTTTAACCATAAACCTGAAGTTATTGCTGATGTGCTGGCTGATGAATCAAGTGAGTTATTAAAAAATTTTTTCAAAAAACTGCGAACGAAGAATAAAAGATAATAATTTTGTTAATATATATTTATAAAAATGAAATCAGTTTT
>CAYPLT010000011.1:13243-16221 GCA_964411695.1 uncultured Candidatus Soleaferrea sp. | reverse complement strand
TATAAATACTGAAAATAATATGTTTGTATTAGAAATTCATATACCTATAGATTAAAAAAATAGGAGAGGGTGGTCATACTTCTCCTATTTTTATATATTATAAAAACTTAAAAGTCAATCCTCGCCGGTGAAAAATCCAAATAATCACTAGATACTAATCTATAGTATATTCCATCAATATTTTTATTAATAGAGTTTTTAAATCCTTCTGCATGTAAATGTCCATAATAGCAACGTTTAACTCCATATTGCTTTAAAATATTTAATATATTATCTGAAGATCGATTACCATACATCGGCGGATAATGCAAAAATACAACAATTGGTAAACCTAATTTAAAGCAACCTGTAATAGATCTTTTTAATCTTTCTGCTTCTCTATTGATTAATTTTATGTTCTGTTCGGCACCATTTTCAAACATCCAACCTCTGGTACCACAAACACAAACTCCATCAACAACATAATAATTATTATGTAATATATTTAATGTTGATAAATTATTATTTTTAAAAAAATATTCCATTTTAGATTTTGTTGTCCACCAGAAATCATGGTTACCTTTTAGCAATATTTTTTTACCAGGTAACTTATTTAAAAACTTGAAGCTATCTAAAGATTCTTCTAGTGTTTTGCCCCAACATAAATCTCCTATTAAAACAACTGTGTCATTTTTTAAAATTTTGTCTTTCCAGTTGTCTTCAATTTTTTGAATATAATTGTCCCATCCTTGAAAAACATCCATAGGTTTATTAATGTTTATTGACAGATGCAAATCAGAAATAGTATATAATGCCATTAGAAACTCCTCAAAATCAGTCTTTTAATAAAGGTAAAATGCAAGATATTTCTGAATTTACTGCATCTTTTACGTTTTGTTCAACGTTAAATAATGAATCATATCTATAAAAAACAAATCCATCACAGTTATTTTTTCTGCATGAAATAATCTGCTTACATATGATATCATGATTATTAATCCATTCTTTAGCTCCAACACCAGCAAATTTATCTTCATTACCAATTTTATAACACGCTAATCCAACGTATAATTTTATACCATCTAGCTTAGGAAGTTTGCACCAACATTCTAGCGTGCTGTTAAATGGAACTTTTGCGTGGCTAAACCCAAAATAAATTTGAGGCATTAAATAATCTATATATCCAGGTTCAGAAGCCCATTTTTTTACATCGGAATAATGAACATTATAATTTCTTTCTATTACACCATCTGGACTGATTCCAAAAATTACGTTTGGTTTTACTGCTTTTATAGCAGAATAAACATTTTTAATTAATGAATTAACATTTTCAAATCGCCATTCATTTAAAGAAAGCTGTCCACCGTCAGAAACATATTTTCTGTAAGATTTTTCATCAATACTTTTATCAACATCAGGGTAAAAATAATCATCAAACTGCACACCATCAACATCATAATTTTTAACAACTTCTTCAACGCCATTAATAATTAATTGCTTTGCATTTTCAGAACTTGGATTGTAATATATTCCACCATTGCTAGTTTTGATGATTTCAAACTTATTATTTTCATCTATCCACTTTTTAGCCACATGATTTTTGGCTAAAACTAATTTACTGTTTGGATTAATAATTCTATAAGGGTTAAACCATGCATGAATTTTTAGCCCACGTTCATGAGCTTTATTTATCATAATTTTCAAAGGGTCAAAACTCATTTCATCGCCCTGAGTACCTGTTAGCAAATGAGAAGATGGAAAAATTTTAGATTCATATAAAGCATCTGAAAAAGGGTGAACACAGACAATAACATCAGTTAAATTAAAGTTTTTAATATTGTCAAACATTTTATCAATATTGCTTTCAAATTCTTTCTCAGATTTTTTACATAATATGGATTGAAGTTCTAAAAATGAAACCCATGTTCCACGAAATTCTGATTTAGAGTTATTTTTTCCAACAGTCGCTAAAGAGCTTAAATTTAAGCTCTGGAATATAAACACAACGGCGAAAATAATTAAAATAAAACTTTTAGTAATTTTTTTCATCACAATCATCCTTCTATAATACTAGTACTTTTCATAATTAAATTGAAATTTGTTTGCAAGGTAGCACTAACTTTATTATACCATAAACATATTGATATTGCAATATGTTTAGAATAGCAAATAATAATTAAGATAAGAAAATTAATGGTAAAATTAAATAATAAATAGAAAAATTCATAGCAGATATGCTATAAATTAAAACCAACAAACAAAAATTTATGGATGTCTGCTATGTCACAAAAATAGCACAAATTGGAATATTACTTAACCAAGAATTTTCTAAAAAATAAATAGCTTATGTTGAACATTAGCCAAATAATCTTCCACGAACAATATTCAATTTTTGTACACCTTCTGTGTTTTTTGAAAGTATCCTATTTAATATTGTAATTTAGAATTCTTTTATACTTACCAACTTCTATAGGAATAGTTTTTTATTTATGTAAAAAGCCATCTAAAACTCATATTACTAAATATTTTTTATATTTATACTACGACAGATATTTTCTATTTTTTTAACAGA
This sequence comes from uncultured Candidatus Soleaferrea sp., assembly GCA_964411695.1. Lineage (GTDB taxonomy): Bacteria > Bacillota > Clostridia > Oscillospirales > Ruminococcaceae > RGIG8779. Next base: position 13,670 of record CAYPLT010000011.1, on the reverse strand, counting down.
TATTTGATAATTGCGCTACAATAAACTTTAAAAAAGATTAGATTGAGTTTTTATTACTAAACATTATTTAAATAGGTATAATTTTAAATTTGTGATTTGCAGTTTAGTATTAAAATTTATTTTTAAATCATAAAATTATATATATTCTTAATAATTTCAAAGGATGTGGTTTTAATAATTATTCATGTTCTTACGCCAGGAGATACAATATATAAATTATCACAAAAATACAACCTTCCAATAGAAAAAATTATTGCAGACAATGCCATAAGTGATGTTACAAATTTGCCAATTGGTCAGGCAATTGTTATATCTCAAAATAATTTAACTTACACTGTTCAAAAAGGTGACACACTTTATAAAATTTCTCAAAATTATGCAATTTCTGTAAATCACACCATAATTTAGAAGTTGCTTCTGTTGCATC
>CAYPLT010000011.1:0-13233 GCA_964411695.1 uncultured Candidatus Soleaferrea sp. | reverse complement strand
TGCAATTTCTGTAAATCAAATTTTAGCTGCCAACCCTTCAATTACTAACCCTGATGTAATATATGTTGGGAAAACATTAACCATACCAACCAATTCAGAATCAAAATTAAGAGAAATTTCTGTAAACGGTTATGCCTTCCCCGGAACAACATCACAAGTTCTTTCAAATATTCTACCTTCTTTAACATATATAAGCATTTTTAGCTATCAGTTGCAAGATGACGGTTCACTTGACTCAATTTATGATTCTCGTGTCATAAATCAAGCAATTGATGCCCAAGTTGCACCTATTATGGTAATTACAAATACACGTTCAGGTAAAGGTTTTGATAGCGACTTAGCTCATTTAGTTTTAACTAACTCAGTAGCTCAACAAAATTTAATTAACAATATGTTGAACATTTTGAAATCAAAAAAATATGAAGGAGTTAATATTGACTTTGAATATATCTATCAATATGATAAAGATTCTTACACTCAATTCTTAAAAAATTTAGCTTCTATTCTTCACCCACTAGGTTATATTCTTTCTACATCACTAGCACCTAAAACTAGCGAAAATCAAAGCGGAATTTTATATGAAGCACATGACTATAAAGCGCAAGGTGAAATAGTTGATCAAATCATACTTATGACATATGAATGGGGTTACATTTATGGTCCTGCTGCACCAGTTTCACCTATAAACGAAGTAGAAAAAGTTTTACAATACGCAACATCAGTAATACCAAGCAACAAAATAATGATGGGGCTTCCTAATTATGGATATGATTGGACATTACCGTTTATTAAAGGAACAGCTGCTACACCATTAACCAATCTTCAAGCTGTAAAATTAGCCAGCAGTGTAGGCGCATCTATAAAATACGATACAAAAACGCAGACTCCATTTTTTGAATATGTTGATGATAATGGTAAAAATCACATTGTTTGGTTTGATGATGCACGAAGTATGAAAGCAAAATTAGAACTTATAGACAAATATAATTTATTAGGAGTAAGCTACTGGAATATAAACACTTACTTCCCACAAAACTGGGTTGTCTTAAATTCACTTTATGATGTAACAAAAATTTAAAGATTTAAAATATAAAATAATCTAATAGTCGCCAGAATACTATTAGATGGTTTTATTTTATATTGCGCCACCATGCGCACTATAAAAAACGCCGAGATGAAGATTTCGGCGTTTTTTAGTTAATTATTCACTTAACTAATTTTTTACTGTTATAACAAAAGCACATGGTCTACTGATTCCTGTAAATTTAAAGGAGCTACTCTTGTCCATCGTTACACCTTTAACTTCTGTAGACTCATTTGTATATTGTACCCATTGATTACCTTCTGTTAATATAAATATATTTTGGTCATCATAAATACAAGATATGTATATTTCTTTGCCTATGTATGATTTATCTAAATTCAAAACTATGTCGTTCATATTTACATCGCTATAAACGTTAGTTACATCTACAACTAGTGAATTACTTGAATTTGCCGGTACTTTTAACAAGACTTCTAATTTGTCTATTAATGTTTTTACTAAGCCTTTAAATTTATTTGAAATGCTAAAAGAATTTACATTATTTGCTGTGATTTTTTCATATAAAACTGCAGAAATAGACTCTCCATTTGCCATTAACTCACTATCACCAGATAAGTTATTTTGAGTTTGAATATTTAACGAATTACCTGTGTTTTGAGTAAACGAATCATCACTTTCTACAGATTCTGTTGAGCCATCATATACAACAAATGAACCATCACTTGAGTTACCGCTTGAACCGCCAACCCATTCACTGTTATCTGTGTCTGGATTGTCTGTGTCTGGGTTGTCTGTCCCTGGATTGTTTGTTTCTGCGTTTATCTTTTCTTCAATTACATTTTTTAATTCTATAATATGTTTTAATAATTTCTGTGTTGTATCTATGGTTGTTTCTGTTTCACCTTTATAGGTAAGAACTATTTTATCTTCAACCATCTTAATTGAATAATCTTTCAAACAAGTGTTTTTTATAAAATTTTTCACCGGCTCAACAGCATCAATGTCAGAAATAGAACCTGTATAATTCATTTTATAGATATTATTTTCTACAGTTACATAATCACATAATTTATTAAGTGCACGTAAATTTTCTAAGTTAATTTTATCATCTTTAACTAAAAAAGAATAAATATCACTGATATTTTTGTTTATAACATCACTATCAGTTGTACTTCTTTTCCACAAGTGCTTGTACTTTTTATAAACATTTTTAAAATAATCTTTTGTCATTTTTTCGCCAAAAGCTTTTATTGTTCCTATGTAAACAGTACCATCAGGATTTATAACAATATCATCAACTGTAATAAATTCGGTTATTTCCAATCCTATTCTTTTTAAATATTCAATTAATTTATATTGATTATTTTTATTTTCTTCAGAAATTCTTATTCCTTTTTCCTCTAACTTATTATAAATTATTTTATAAATAATATTATATTCGTTGGCATAAACAACATTGGTATTGCCACTTAAACCATCTGTTAAGTAAAATAAATAACTTGAACTAAGTACTGAAGAAGCTACCAAAATAGATGACAACACTTTTTTATTATTAATTTTGTTATTCATAAGAATAGACCTCCTAAATTATAATATAACATACTAAATTATATTTAATACTGTTAATACTATTATAATTTAGTTTTGATAAAAAGTCAATAGTTTTTTTTGAATATAAATTTAATTTTTTGTTTTTTAAAACAATATATTAGTTTTTTGAATTACATATAAAACATATCTGCCATTTTTGTGCAATAAATTGGTAAATATGTTCACCATATAATTAATATTTATATATTAAAAAACACACATAGATTTATTATTTATTAATATATTAAATCTATGAAAATTTATATTTTTTATTGTCATTAAAATAATTATAAAATTAATGTATATAATTCATATAATTGAAATAATCTTTTATAATTACAACCAATTAACATCACATATTTACCTATTGATGTACACTAATAGTTTTTGATTTTAATAAAATATGTTATTATTGTCAAAAATGCTATATATGTAAACATTCACATATATAGCATTTTTTGAATTTCAAAATTAAATTATTTAACTTCTGATTTCATAGCTTTAATTAATTTTCCTTTTTTAATTGGTGATGATTATATTATTCAATAGCTAAATTATTTTTAAATAAAAAATAGAAATAATTAACTAAAATTAATTAAAGACAAAAATATACAAATATGCGCTACCAAGATTCAAAATTCTTGACAGCGCATATTAAAATTTTTATATTTTGTTTTTTATATATAAATATTTATCACTATTTAAATAATAAATTAATTTTTTGTTGTTACAACAAAGGTACAAGGACTGCTAATGTCATTAATCTTAAGTGAACTTGTATTATCCATCTTAACACCTTTAATTTCTTTGGTGTCGTCTGTAAGTTTTACCCATTTATTACCTTCAGTTAATAGATAAATATTATTGTTATCAAAAATGCAAGTAATATAAAGCTCTTTTCCAATATGAGATTTATCTAAATTTATAGTAATATCATTTAATTTCGAGTCACTACCTACTTTGTTAACATCAACAACAGTAGAATTAGTTGAACCATTTTTAACTTTTAATATATTCTCTACCTTAGCAAGTACTTTCTTCGTTGTTGCTTTAGTTTTATCTAATATTTTTAAAGAATCAATATTGTTAACAGAAACTTTTTCACTTAAACTAACTTGGGTACCATGTTTTAAACCTTCACCCGTTATGCTTGTTTTTTCATTTTGAATATATCCAGATGTGTTAACTGTACTACTTGTGGAGACTGAACCACTATTATAAGAACCGCCTGAACCGCCTGAGCCGCCTGAACTATCTGAAACAAAGCCACTACCACTATCATAACTGTTGTCTGTTGATTCTTTATAATTTTTAATTATTTGGTCAATTTGATTTTTGGAATTATAAATCATTCCCAAAAATGTTTGTAAATCCGCATTATCTATATCCTTTTTTGCAGTGATACTATTATAAAATATTTTTATTTGATTATCTGTATCATTTTTTGCAGTGTCACCCTTATAAACTAATTTTACATTACCAGAACTTTCTTCTAAGTAATAATCCTTAAGGTTTGTGATGTTTACAAAAGTGCTTAAACAATCTACACCTTCTACATACTCAGTAAATGCTTTAGGTTCAATTTTATAATTGTTATTCTCTTTAGTTACAACTTTAGCTAACTCATTCAATTTTTCTAAATTGTCATAGTTAATTGATCCATTAGCGTTTATTAAATATCCATGCATATCTGATATAAGTGTATTTAATGCACTACTATCATTTAATTTATCGCCAAAGTACATTACCTTATATTTGTTAAACAATGTAGATATTCCATTTCTTGTAAATTGTTGCCCCAAAATTGTAACTGTATGGTTCTGAACGTCGACACTTGTAAAAACTTTTAATCCAGCGTTATCGAGTTTATTTAAAAGATCGATCATCTTTGCTTTATTGGTATAATGAATCGATATACCTTTACCTGCTAATTTCTTTACTAAACTATCGACTAATACAGATAAAACATTATCGTCCTGAGCAGCACACACTTTATTAACATCATTATTCAAATTATTTGCCATAAAAAACAAATAACTCGAGCTAAGAACAGAAGAAGCAACTAGAATTGTAGAAATCACTTTTTTATTATCAATTTTCCTATTCATATTTAATTATACCTCTTTATTTCTAAATTAGATATTGATCATATCTTTATTTTAATATCGTTACTAGTATTTTAACATAAAAAACTTATTATTGCAAGTGTTTTTGTAAAAAAATTTTATTTTCCAATTCTAAATTAGAATATTGATCATATCTTTATTTTAATATCGTTACTAGTATTTTAACATAAAAAACTTATTATTGCAAGTGTTTTTGTAAAAAAATTTTATTATTCATTTTTTTATCTTTTTATCGTTTTTTTTTAGTTTACTATTCTATAGAAAAATTAACAATAAAAATAACAGATTAAATAATAAAAATATTATTATTAATCCGTTGAAAGATTTATAATTATATTAAATTTCTTATTTGAGCTATGTTTTTTTCTGCTTCATCTTTAACATAGTTAAAATCCACCGCATCTACATAATATTCTTCTAATTTGTTATGCACAATCTGTGCTTTGGCAATAAATTCCTTTGAATTAAATATAATATCTCTAATTCTCTTGTTATTCAAATTTATCTGTTCTTTAACCGAGCGACTAAACCTATTCACAAATTCGTCACAATATGTTGTTGAACAGTCAATTAAATTACTAAAATCATGGTGTTCGTTAGAAGTAACAAATGCTAATTTTAAATCTGGCACTAAAATATGGTCTATTTTTTTTCCGCTAAACATTGAACACTTGCAGGTAATAATATTAAAATTAGCGTTTAATAGGTGATCTCTAACTTTTTTCAAAATTCTTCCCGAAACAACTCCAAAATCATCATTTAAAACATAAACTTTGTCAGCAATGCTTCTAACAGTGTTTATATAAGAAAGTTGTTCACCTTGAGTAATAACGGTCAAAAATCGGAGTTCTTCACCAGCTAAATTATTATCTCTTTTTTCTAAATTCAGATCTTGAGCTAATAAATTATTTATATAACAATTAAGTTTTTCTTCATTAATATACTTACCAACCATTTTTATGTTGTTAAAAAGCAAACCGTAGGCTGCAGACATTAAATAAACAGCTTGTTGCTGATAAAACAAATTTTCTTCGAATAAATCTGCCACTTTAAATCGGTTATTGTGAAGCTTCTCATAATTAAAACTTTCATAAACAGATATTATTTTGTCAAATACGCCAGGAAATTGCGGTTCTAAAAAATGAGGTGGAGTAGCATCAACAACCAAAATTTTTTCATTGTTCAGAATTACTCCATCTAAAGACTCCGGCGCAGATGAGCAATATATTAATTCAACATCAATCGAATTTTTTTTTAATTCTTGTGCTATAAACTTCATCATTGAAGACTTACCTGTACCCGGACCACCTTTTATCAAAAATCTGTACCAATCTTTTTTATAAGACCCAACTTCGTTGAAATAAGAAATAAACCCTGATGGTGTATTAGCTCCAAGATAAAAATTTCTATCATTACAAATATTAATATCTTTCATAAAATCTCTCCTAAGAAAATACTCTTGCATAATTATTTTATGATTAACATTAAAATTTTGATACTGATAAATTTTGAACTTAAGAAAATTAAAATATTTTTTATAATAAAATCCAGCTTAAAAAACTTATTTTATTAAATTTATAATCCAATCAACCCAACTGATTACCGTAGATGCGCGACGAAAATATGTACTTTCAGAATCTATGTTATAAAGATTATTATTTTTCATTATTTCTACTATTAATAATTTATCTGGCATTTTTCCATATTTAAAATAAAGAGTTGTTACTTCGTTAAATACTCTATGAGATAATATTTGCCGACAATAAGCAAGCTGCCTCTGTTTGTAACTCATCTTCATAACTGCTTGACCATAATCAGTAAGTTTAATTACTTCTTGCGGTTTACGTGATGGTTGCTTAATTAACCCTAAATATACCCCTGCTGCAACATAATAATTTGTCTGCCGTTTATCAAAATCATAATTAAAGGTTATTCGTTCTTTTGTGTAATCATTACTAGCAATCAGTTCACATAAATTTATAAGTTTATCCAAACTGTTTGCTTGCGGAAACGGAATATTATTTTGTTCTTCTACAAATTTAATCTTTTTAATTATATTTATAATATCTTCAAGTACAATTTCTGTATCTTCGATTGCATAATTTTTTTGCTTTATAAGTTGTAATGAACTATATTCTTGTCTATTTACAAAAGCATATTCATATAAATGATAAATACCATTTGAATAAATAAGTATTATTGGTTTGATAGGTTTTGTAATTCTACTTTGCCAAACACGGAAAGGGTAATACAGCTGTCTCACTAAAAAATCATCTGATAAATCTATTTTTGCTTCAATTAAAGAAAGATATTTTTCTCCTTCATATGCTGCATCAATTTCTATTTGTGAATTTTTTACTTTAATTAACAGATATTTTTTGTTATATATACTTTTAATATTAAAATCAAAATTCCCTGAGGTCATTCGCCCTGACACGGTTGGCATAATACCAACATCGCCCGTAAAATCAGCAATTATGCCAGAGGCAAATGCACAATTCAAAGCAATCGACTCACTGGTTATTTGCGAACAATCTATGCTTTGAATATATGACAGCATATTCACTCGATTAATTTGCTGGTTTTTGGGTTCAAATGAATGGTAAGCATCAAAATGAGCTATAGCATAATTTCCACGTGTTACTGGCAAAATTGAAAGCTTATTTTTTTGAAAAATATATGGTAAGTTTATTGTGTGGTCAAATTTAGCCATAAGCCGTGGCTCTCGTTCTTTTTTTATTTGCTTTGCAGAAATATAATAGATACCGTTTTCTTCAATTTCTTCAAGAATTCTGTGTCTCTCAAAAAGTGTTTGCCAAGCTGACTGATTAAGATTCTTATTCATAGTTACGTACAACCACTTCATCAACATCTCCACGTTTACTTGCTACAGAGTTTATTGCTCTTTTAGCTTTAACTATGGTTATATTATACGCGGAGTATTGCTCTTTAATAAAATCTGTTGCTGAATTCGATAACATAAATTTCACACCTTTTTTATCAAGAACATCACAACATTCACGTAGTTTTATTTGGTCATTACGAGTAAAACCACATTTTGTATAGCCAGTAAAACTTGATGTATTTGATACGGGATCATATGGTGGATCAAGATATACAAAAGTTTCTTGGTTTACTGTTTTAAGAACCTGAGTGTAATCAGTTGAAGAAAAAATTATCTGCGCTGTGTTAAAATAATTGCTTACCGCTTTAAGTCCAACCGCATTGACAATATTCGAATTTTTATAATTTCCAAATGGAGCATTAAATTCTCCTGAATTATTCACACGGTAAAGCCCATTGTAACAAGTTTTGTTCAAAAAAATTGTTCTTGCAGCTTTCTGAACATCACTTAACGCATCAAACTTTTGCTTGTCTCTGTCCCAGTCACGTACAGCATAAAAAGTTTCAGAATTATTTGTAAAAGTCTCTAAACTTCTTATAAGCTCATCAACATTGTCTCTAATTACAATGTACACACGCATTAAGTCGTTGTTTAAATCATTTACATACGCTTTTTTCGGTTGCAAGTCTAAAAAAACCGCTCCACCACCTAAAAACGGCTCACAATAGCTGTCTATTTTCTGTGGCAACAGTGGCTTAAATGTTGCAAGTAACTTGCGTTTACCACCTACCCATTTAAGAACAGGTGCTACAAGTTTATTTTTCATTTCATTTTCCTTCTATATAAAATATTTATTGTAATAAAAACTCTACTTATTTTTACTTTTTATTAAATAATAATATTACTTAGAATTTTATCATAACAATACATAATTGTCAACGACTTTGAATACTATGAAATGCATAATAAAAAAGAGCAATGAATATCTTCACTGCTCTTAATTAATTTTATTATGCATAATTAAATTAAATTAATAAATTATGCATTACCTTCTTTTTTGCCATTAACAACAAAATACATTGAAGAAATTGTTGCTAAAACTGCAATAGCTGCTAAAATTAAGTTATCTTTTAAACCTGTATTCGGGACAGGTTTTATTGCATTTACTTCACTTGTTGCGTTTTCTGTACCTTCTGATGAGACTATTGGTGCTGTTACGCTTACTGGTGCTGAAGCAACTGGAGCTGTTTCTGAAATTATAGGTGCTGTTATTTCATTAATAGCACTTTCTGCACCACTAGAAACATTAATACCAGGAACTGCTGGTAAGCTTGCTACATCTATTTCTTTTAAAGCGATCATTAATTTTTCTTTTGAATTGTCAAAATATTGTGCCGGAACATCAAAAACTACTTTACCATCAATAATTGAACCCGCTATTTTTCTCTGGTCATCAATTATTCCATCTGTTGTGCTTGCACTTGCAGCTGTTTCTAAGTTAGATTTATTAACTACATACACAAAAACTTTTCTACCATCTGACCATCTATCTGATTGAGAATCTGTTATGGTTTGTAAAACGTCGTCGTTCGACAAGTCAATATTATATTTTATCTTCTCGTTTACAAAACCGCTAATTACATCTAAGGACAAAACATTTCCGCCTGCTACGTTTGAGTATCTATCTATTAAATTAGCATCTTTATTTATTCCGTAGTTTAAAGTTAAGTTGCCTGCATCTGACGTAGCTTTTGCAACTTTAGAAACTATTAAATCCACACCGTTTTTCATTTTTATGCCATAAGTTGCACCTTTTTCATACATATATTTAAGGGTTGGCTGATAAATAACTGTACCATTAGCATATTTTGTATCTGTACCACCATAAGGTACTATTCCATTTTCATCTGCGTCATTGTCGGCAGCACTTGTGTCTGAAGTGTCGTTAGAAGTTGAATGTGCAACTACTTTAAATTGTTTACCTGCTACGGTTAGGTCATACATTGCGTATGCTTCATTTTTACTTTTATTGTTAAACTTAATTTCAAAACCTAGGGCATATGCATAATCTCCGCTACCTACGTTAACTGTGTATGTGCCCTTAGAAATTGAAATTGCACTTGATGTAAAGGTAGAATTTTTTGTGTAACTTAAGTTTGAAAGTGTTGCCTTAAGTGGTGTTATTCCTCTGTAATTGTCACCCTTATTAGCACCTGTAGAGTTTGTAACCAAAGCTGTTGCACTTGAACCAAATAATAACCTTACAGTATCTGTATTATTACCCTCTAAGTAATAATAATTCTCGTTCATTGTTACATTGTTAACAACTGTGCCTGATGAACTTGGCGTCAACTTACCATTTATGCTTGAGCTGTAACTTGTTGACTTAGCTTGTTTGCCTAACGTTTTAGTTCCGTTCCAAAGCGCATAAATGTTGTTAACATTAGTTGAAGAAGCATCAGTTGCAGCAAAAACACTAGAAGCCATGCATGACAAAAACGTAGAAACTAGGCCAACAGAAATTAATTTTTTTAATGAAATTAATTTTTTCATGTTTTAAAATCCTCCTAAAATTTATGATGCAAAAATAATATTTTTATATTATTTTAATTTTTGAGTTAATTTTATTTAATTACATGTTTAACAAAATATATTGAGCATATTAAAATATTATTGAGACATCTCTTTTATTTTGAGCTCTATTTTATTATACCCTATTTATTATTTTTTTTATTATAAATTTTTTAGAAGTTATGTATTTTTTTATACCAATATTTTTGCCATTTTCATGAAACTAATTTTATGTAATTATTTTATTTTAATCTTTTATATAGAAGAAGTTTATAAAAAAAATTTTTGATTTTCAAAATAATAGAGTTTCAACTTTTACACATAAGCATGTTGAATTGTTGAAACTCTATTCAATAAAAAATACTATAAATTACCTTTTATTAATTTCTTGACTTTTATACGCTATTGTAGAAACAAACCCAATATCTAAACAGTTTTTTTGCTCTTTAATGATTGTGCTTACAAAATATCTTATGTCATCCATTGCGTGGTCATCAATTTTTTGTGGAGTATTGCTAGCTTCATTCCACTGGTACAAATAAAATTCTCTAATAGAATCTTTGCAAGATTCATGAAAATATATTATGCCGGAATATAGTGCTTTGGTTACATTGTAAATTCCATCACTAACATCATTTTTTGCAGCAATAACTTGAAATTTATTATGGTACCTTATGCACTGGCTAAAACTAGCTGCCGATGGGTCAATAACCACAGCTTCTATTTTAACATCTTTTACTAAATCTAAAAGATCTTGATAATATTCTTCATCTGTTTTTAGCAACCCACTAATTTTAGAAGAATAATATTTTTCTCTAATTCTATACCATTTGCCTTGACTCTTACCCCACAACCCCATAGACATAGGGTTAACCGTTCCATAGTCACAAGAAACATAATATTTTTCAAAACTAGTTGGTAATTCACTTAGCAAATGTTTTTTTTCATTAAACATTGGGTAAACTAACCCACTGGGAACACACCACTTTCCTTCTACAAATCTCTCATAGAATGTTCCAGAGTAAAGCGATTTGTAACGCTTGATGATATGTTTTGAAAGAGAAGGGTTGTCTTGCATTTTAAAATGCAAATAAAACACATTTTTTTGTTTTGTCTGGCTAACCCAATTTTTATAAAACCAGTGATTTGGGTGTGCTGGGTTGCAGTTAAACCAAAATTTAGAACCGTTAATAGAACATCTAGCAAGAGCCTGTTCAACAAAAGTCTGAGGCATTAAAACTACTTCATCAAATAAAACGCCTGCTAAAGTTATGCCTTGTATTAATGCTGCTGAACCTTCATCTTTACCGCCAAATAAATAATATGTATTAGTTTTTTTATTAAAAGTTATTGTCAATTTATTTTTTGAAGGTTTAAACTCACATTCAAAACCATTTTTGTTTAGGTAGTCAACCATTGGTGATATTAAATTTCTGTTAAGAGAGGTAACTGTTTTACCACATATAGCAAATGTTTGATTTTTAAATGAAGCAAAAGTCCATAGAACAAATGAAATAAACATTGCAAAAGACTTTCCGCTTCTTATGGCACCATCACAAATAATTGCGTCACAGTCACTGTATTTAGACGTAGGGTACCACCAAGACAGTGCTAATTGTTGCTTATAAGAAAATTTTAATTGTTTACCCATGTTTATTCATAATCTTCCTCTCTTTTATTAACTTCATTATTGTTTATTGCTTCTGAGCTTTCTTTAATTGCATAAAATAAGTCAGTATCTTCATTAGATTCTGAGATTTTTGTAGAGATTTCTAAAATTTTGTTTAACGCATTAAGGCGGTCAAAAAATTTAATTTCACATCCTCCACCTTTAAGTTTTTTAATTTCTGAAACATTGAATAAATTTAAGTTTGTTAAATTTTCAACATCTTGTAAAGATTCTGCAAAAACAAGTTTTACAGCATCATCTATAGAGCCAAAAGCTAACCTTTTTAAGCCTGCAATAACTTCTTGAATTAAGTCGGTGTTTTTGTCTTCTTTTAAAATCGATTCAATTTTAGATTTTATTGCTGGATTTAAAAGTAAGTTTATTCCAACACCTTCTGATTTAGAAGGCTTAAAACCAGCTTTTTTTGCTGCCTCTTCGTAATTTTGAAGCTTTGCATAATGATTGCAAAATAATTTTTCTTTTTTATTCATAAAAAAACTCCTTTCACTTATAGTGACCGTTTACACAAAAGGTGAATGTTTTAATGCAACTTATTCAATTTTTTAAATATGTAAAAAATTGAATAATATTTTTTTAATATAACGTAAAATTTATATGATTTACAAAAAAGCATCCAATTTTTTACATTCATTTTTTTTTGATATTTATATAAAAACATTTTAATTTTTTTAAAAACTATTGACATTAAATTTACTTTATGTTATAATAAAAAAGTAAAGAGAAGTTTAGTTCATTTAACAGTTGTTTTTTCACCTATGGACTTCTGTTAATATTTCTTTTTACTTTACGCAAGCTACTTCGTTTGTTATAATAATATGGTTTATAATGCACTTAAAATTCAAAATATTAATTATTTTTGGTATTGTTTGCAAATTCAATCACACACATAAATAATAAAATGTAATTTTAAATTATTAATACCTTCTTTATTTTTAATGTTTAAACAATTTTTATTTGCAAACACTTTCATTACCATATTATTAATAGATTTTGTAGGCATTGGTACAGCCTATAAAAATAATATTTGAGGTCTTTAACACAAGTTGCGCTCTTCCTCATAACGTAGAAGTAGCTATTCCAGCATGATTTTTTTATTTTAAATGTTAATTTGTATTAACATATTATTAGCATTATTTTTCTCCTTTTTTATTTTTTATATATCATATATACGGTAATGTATTTTTGTGTCAAATTGAGTATATAAATACAAGTAACTCCTCATTAATTTGTTATTTTATTGTTCCATTTTCACAACATATAAAATGTTTTTTGGTTGAAAAGAGCGCACTTGTATTTATCGGATGTTACTTAAAAAACTCCTTGCTTTCAAAGCAAGGAGTTTTTTTATTGGTGTCTTTAGACGTGG
>CAYPLT010000010.1:13316-16685 GCA_964411695.1 uncultured Candidatus Soleaferrea sp. | reverse complement strand
TAATCACCCCTTATAGGGGTGGAGCAAACCACCGGTTCAACCGGTGGTTTTGATTTTATTACATAAAAACCACAGAATTATCGTGTGATTCTAAAGAGGTTAACCTGTGAACAAAAATCATCCATTTGTTGTAATAAACATGACAATTATGAATCGTTTTATCTTGGTTTTTTAGATGCGACTACACTACAAATGGGCGTAAAATAACAAAAAATTTTTGAAAATAATTAAGGAGTAATGATGTATTTTCTTATTTTGTTAAATTAAACAAGCTCTCTCTAATCTGAATTGAATTCTCAACTTAGATTAAAGAGAGCAATTTTTATTTTTTTAACTAAATGAAACCAGTAACATATATAGCTGAGAAAATTGATTTTTTAGCTTTTGAGGGTAATGACGCGTATAAAATTCATATTGAATTTTCCTGAAGAAATTTAAGGGCTGACATTTTTAACTCTTCATAAACTTCACCTTTGCCGGTAATAATATTCTTAATTTCATTTTCTACAAGAGGAGCAATTAATTTATTTTTTTTATTTTCGTCGTTAATGCAACCAAATGCAACGGCTTCAGCAAACCATTCAAATGAGTTTTGGCTACTGTAATCTGACAAATATGTTTTAGAATACAGTTGTCTACTTTCTTCATTTTTAGGAACTTTTAGATCATCTAAAACTTTTTGCTTAATTGATTCACTTAACTTATTTGCGTTTGTATCACAAAAATAAATTTCAGAAAGTTTTATGCAATTTTCTTTAGATATATTATTTAAATTTAAATCTTCAAATATTTTTTTGCATAAGCTCATTTCAACAGCATGACCCATCTCGTGTTTGACGACATATTCAATATATTTTTTTTTAAAATCTTCATTATTATTGGTATTAAATAATTTTGGCGATAAAATGATTTTATATTCTCTTCCAACAAATTCTCCAACAGCATCACTATTTTCTTCAACTTCTGCAATTTCTAAACAATGTGCTAATTTATTATAAACATGATTGATGTGTTGATCTGTTAAATAAAAATATTTAGTGTAAAAATCTGCAATACTTTGAGCTATATTATTGTAGTCTTGTTCTGTTAAATTACATTGAGAATTTTTAATTGAAATATGGTTAAAACCAAGTTTATTCATATTGTTTTTAAATTTTGAGTCACTGTCATTATATTTAGATTCATCATCTGTTGGAGAGATAAAAAAGTTTTTTGGAATAATAACATTGTTAGAGGTTGTTATATAGACATCAAAAATTTCTTTGTTTGGAAACATTTTAACAAGATTATCATGTATTGTTTGATATTGTGATTCTAAAGCCAAGTTTACATTTTTAATAGTTATAAAAGTTATATTAGAATTATCTTTATTGTTAGATTTAGTTGAAATATCATTTGCAATTTGAGAAAAAATATGGTTAGCATTATCATATTCAAGTGCAAAAGATTTATTAATTACAAAAACATTCAAAAGTATGATAATTGACAGCGAGAAAGAAAGTTTACTTTTTTTATATTGAAACATTTTATTAACCTCCTAAATTTGAGTTAAAAATAATTCGATATAATTATATTATAATACTAATTATAAAAAAAATCTAGTATAACTGATATATTCTAATCAAATATAAATGGTTGGTTTTTATGTATTTGTATGTATTATCATAAAATAAAATTTGGATATAATATTTTAATTGTGAATAATTTTTAATTAACAAAAACAATATAATAATTGTGTTGAGGTATAACAAAAAGCTTTTTTAACCTCTTTCAGGCATGTTTTAACTTATTAATTTATTTTGTTTCATAATAATAAAATTAAAGAACAACCAAAACATATTTTATAAAAAAATTAGCTCAGTTTGTATTGCAATAATTTTTGGTTTGTGATATAATATTAAAAGTTGATGGTTATTGTAACATAGATTTTATCTAATAAAAATTTTGAATTAAGCTTAATAAAAAATTAAAATCAAAAATATTTTTAAAATGTTTATATTATGTAATAAAAAGGAAATTAATAGCAATGTTAGGAATAGTAATAATAGCAATTTTTGTAGGAGCAGTTGCGCCCGCATTGGGTGGGTTAGTGTGTTCTTTATTTAAGGGTATGTCAATAAAAACCGAAAGTTCTATGCTGAGTTTTGCAGCAGGTGTGATGCTTTCTATTGTTTGTTTTGATTTAATTCCTGAAGCTTTTTTACCAGATGACGCAGAGAAACCCATATCTATGTGGTTTGTAATTTTAAGCATTTTTATTGGTTACAGCATTATTCACCTACTAAACAAATTTTTAGAAAAAAAATTTCATCAAAGGCACTGCCCGTGCCATGGTTACCCACATACCCATGATGATGAAGATGAGCACATACTAGAAGAAGAAATGGAACATAAAAAACAACACTTAAACAAAAACAAATGTTACCAATTGTTAATGGCGGGCATAGTAATGGCAATAGCAATATCAATACATAACTTCCCTGAGGGCATAGTTATAGGTGCTTCTTATGTGGGAAATAACGGTTTGTTATTTGCGGGCAGTGGGTTCATAATTGCAGTAATGGTAGCTTTACATAACATACCGGCAGGTGTAGCAATTTCTGCGCCACTTATTTCAGGTGGAATGAATAAAATCAAGGCTGTTTTAATAACAGCTTTGACAGGTATATCTACGGTTATTGGTACGGTTATTGGATATTCTTTAGGTATGGTAAGCGATGCTTCTTTATCTGTGCTTCTTGGGCTTGCATCAGGAACAATACTAAATGTTATTTTTTGTGAGTTGTTACCTGAAGCAATAATTATGTGGCGCTCTAAAGTGACAGCTTGGTTTGTGTTTATAGGTATGCTTGTTGGAATAGTATTAATAAATGCAGGTGCCTAATTTTATTAAATTAAATTTGATTTTAATATGTTTAAGTGTATATGTTGGCGGAAAACTTCTCAAAATTAAATTTTGAGTTGTTAAACCGCCTTTATATATAAAAAAATTAAAATAAAAAAAATTAAGAAAGGTGAAGATTTATGCGGTTAGACAAATTTTTAAAAGTTTCGCGCATAATAAATAGGCGCACAATAGCTAATGAGGTATGCGATGCTAAAAAAATAACTGTTAACGGTAGTGTTGCTAAAGCGTCATATAATGTGAAAATTGGAGATGTGATAGAAATTTCTATGGGAAGTAAAATTAGAAGGTTACAGGTTACTAAGTTAAATGAAAAAACTACTAAAGAAAATGCATCAGATAATTACATTAGCATGGAATAAAATATTCAATAAAGTGTTGAATAAAATATGCCTTGACATCATAATTATTTTATAAATAGCAAAGAAAAATTAATTTGCTAATATTAAAGTTGATGTTCAAGG
>CAYPLT010000010.1:0-13306 GCA_964411695.1 uncultured Candidatus Soleaferrea sp. | reverse complement strand
GATTTTATTTATGAATCAGCAAAACTATGTAAAAACATCTCAAAATATAATTTTAGAAAATAGAAAAAAACTTACTATTTCTGGCGTAAAAGATATATATAGTTTTAGTGAAGGGTTAATATCTGTTTTGACTAACCTTGGTAATTTAACAATAAAAGGCAGTCAACTAAAAATTAATAAATTTAGTGTTGAAACGGGAGATGCCTATGTAGAAGGCAACATAAGTAGTATGGTTTATGACACTATGAAGAATAAAAATGGAGCCAGCGGAAGTTTTTGGGCTAAAATTATAAAATGAGGTGTATTTTGGTTTGGATGTTATGATAACTAACCAATTGATATATTTTTTAAAATCGATTTTGTGTGGCGCAGTTTTAGGCTTGATATTTGATGCGTTTAAAATTTTAAGACTATTTATTAAACATAATGTTGGCTCTATTTTTATTGAAGATGTAATATTTTGTATTATTTCATCGGTTATTACTTATGGTTTTATGGTTGATATTAGCTATGGGCAGATAAGAATTTTTATTTTAGTTGGTGAGTTAATCGGGCTAGTTTTATATAAGCTTTCTTTAAGTGAATTATTGATATCATTAATTGTGAACATTGTGAAGTTATTAAAGCGAATTTTAAATTTTGTTTTTAGTATTACATTATTGCCAGTTTACAAATTAATTCTTATTGTTTTTAAATTTGTTTTTAAACATGTGGTTAAATATTTGAAAAAAATTTTTGAAAAATTTAAAATGGTATTGAAAAGTAAGGGTGAATTGATGTATAATATTATTAAAAAAGGTATTAAAAGTCAAAATACTTAACTTTTAATTAATGAGATTAGGTAATGGAATCGATTAAAATGAAGAATAAGAAAATTAAAAAATCAGATAAAAAATTTAAACTTGTAGTTCTATTGGTTTCAGTTTATTGCATTTTTGGTATTATAACTACTCAAGTAAAAATAAACGAACAAATTAGAAAATTAAATTTGTTAAAAGAAAAGTGTAATCAAAAAATAAGCGATAATGAAGATTACAAAAACTTAATTGACCAAGAGGCAGATGATGAATATATTAAACGAATAGTTAGAGAAAAATTGGGTTTTGTTGCACCTAATGACAGAGTTTTTATGGATATATCATCTAAATAAAATAATTAGCAGAATCAATATATAAAAAATTAAGGAGAAATAGATTTAATGAATCATAAAATAGGAGACATTATTGAAGGGAAAGTTGTGCATTTAATAAAAATAGGGGCATTTGTTGATATTGGAGAAGAAAAAAATGGATTTGTACATATATCGGAAATGGCTTATGATTATATTAATATGCCTTCAGACCTAGTTAGTATTGGTGATGTTGTAAAAGTTAAAATTATAAATGTAACAGATGATGGGAAAATAGGTCTTTCTATTAAAAGAACAGTTCCTAAAGCTAAAAATAGTAATGAGTGTTGTAACAGAAATGAAATTGCTAAAGACAGAACTAAAAATAAACAAGATTCTTTTGAAGCTATGATGAAAAAATTTCAAAGTGTAAGTGATGAAAAACTTTCTGATTTAAAAAAGTATATTAAAATTAAACAGCGTAGAGGGAAAAAATAAAAAACATAATTTAAAAATATTTTTACATATTTTAGTTATTTTAATGATGTTAATAATTAAATTTTATTGTTGCAATTTTTAAGGTATTTGAGTGTGAATTTTTAATATTTGAACATATGTTATAACGGTTCTTGGAGAGGAACAAATAAAAACTACTACTTTTTATTTGATATGAGGATTTAGAATGTCTATTGAAGTTATTTTGGGAAGTATGTTTTCTGAAAAAAGTACAGAATTAATAAAACGAGTTAGAAGGCATTTAATAGCTGGCAGGACTTGCTTGGTTTTTAAAAATGGTTTAGATTGTGACAGGTATAATACTCGTCAAATAATAACCCATGACAAAAAAACACTGGAGGCAATGCCCGTTACAACAATTTTAGAAATAAAAAAATATATTTATGGCAGAGATTTTGATGTAATTGCCATAGATGAAGCTCAATTTTTTGATGAGGATATTGTGGATTTTTCAAGAGCTATTAGCCAAAATTTTAATAAAAAAGTTATTTTAGCAGGCCTAGATATGGATTATTGTGGCAATCCATTTGGTTACATGGGTGATTTATGTTGCATAGCTGACACGGTTACGAAGCTTCATGCTGTATGCATGAAATGTGGACAAGATGCTAAATATAGCCATAGAAAATCCAATGAAAAAAATGTTATTAGCATAGGTGCAATAGATAAATATGAAGCGTTATGCGAAAAATGTTACATAGAAGGAGACAATGAAAAATGACGGTTTTAACGTGGGTTGCTACCGCGATAGCAATAATTGGTTCGATATTAAACAGTTGTAAAAGAATAGAAGGCTTTTTTTTATGGCTTATAAGCAACAGTTTATATGTTTACATAAACATTAAATTAGGTGTGATTGCTCAAGCTATTTTGTTTGCATTTAATATTTTAATTTGTATTATGGGGGTTGTTCAATGGAAGAAAACAAAGTGAATGAAATTTCTGGCGTTGACATTAGATTGATAAAAGAAAGATTAAACAAAGGGTATTCAATTGAAGAAGCTTTCACAAGTTTAAGAAAAACATTCCCAGAAGAAAGCAAGTTCACAAATTAATTCTGTGTTAATGTTAAAACAATAAAATACATATCATAATAAAACGCCGAGAGAAATCTTGGTGTTTTATTTTATATAATTTGGAGTGATAAATCTTTCATAATGTGAAAAAAGCATATAAAAATAAATTTTTATATGCTTGAAATTATACGATAAATTTAATCTTGATATTTTTTATTATACTTTACAATTTTTGTTTTTTTTGATATACTATATTTAGAGATATGTAAATAAAATCTTTAAGATTATT
The DNA here is from genome assembly GCA_964411695.1 of uncultured Candidatus Soleaferrea sp. GTDB lineage: Bacteria > Bacillota > Clostridia > Oscillospirales > Ruminococcaceae > RGIG8779. Next base: position 10,377 of record CAYPLT010000010.1, on the reverse strand, counting down.
TTGCCAAATGTGGTTATATTTTCAGAGTATACAAAGGTCGTTTAATCATCAAACTAAAAATAAAAACTATTTTTAGGAGAGTTAATTATGAATATTAACGATGCGTGGAAAGACTTTGAAAAAACAGGATCTATTTTTAAATATTTAGAATACAAAAATCTTTGTAAGGAGCAAGAATTAAGTGCTGATAACAGTAGAAGGAGTAGTAACAAAAGCAATAAACATCGGGGAAAATGACAAATTAATTGCTATGTTAACTAAAGATAGAGGGCTAATTTATGCTTTTATTAACAATTGCAAGAAAATTCAAAGTAGGATGTTAGCAGCTTCTGAAATATGCTCTTATTGTAGATTTGTACTTTTTAAAAATAAAGAAAAATACACTGTAAATGAAGTCCAAATGTTGAACCAATTTTCTAACATCAGGTTAGATGTGAATAAGTTGGCACTCAGTTGCTACTTGCTTCAAATTGTTAATGAAGTTGTTGGCGAAAATCAAACATCTGATGAATATTTGAGGTTAATTCTTAATTCTTTATATGTGTTAGATAACAATAAAAAAAATTTAACAGTTGCAAAAAGTGTTTTTGAACTAAAAGTTGCCTCGATTGCTGGTTATATGCCTAACCTAACCTCTTGTTGTCGATGTGGAGCCAATTCAACAAATCAATTTTATTATTTTATTTTGTCTGGAGAGATAGTTTGTGAAAAATGTCATAAAGATGTGAGTGTAAAATATTTTAAAATGACGCATGGGGTATTTTCTGCAATGAGGTATATAATATACTCTGATATTTCTAAAGTTTTTTCTTTTAATTTGTCAGATGAAGATGCGAAGATACTTTATGATATTTCAGAAAATTATTTATTATTTAAAACAGAAATTAATTTTTTTAATTTAAAATATTTTAATCAGTTAATGTTTAACAAAAATTAAGATAAACAAAAGGAGAAACAAATATGAAGATAGTATGTAGTACCAAATTATTAATGGCCGCAGTTAACAATGTAAGTAGGGCAGTAGCTGTTAGGTCAACGATGCCTGCTTTAGAAGGAATTTTAATATTGGCTAAAGATAATGTAGTAACTCTTTCTGGTTATGATTTGGAAATTGGTATTACCACTAAATTTGAAGCAGTAGTTTATCAAGCAGGCAGTGTAGTTTTAAATGCTAAATTATTGTTAGAAATGGTTAAAAGAATATCTTTTGCAGAAATTTCAATTTCTGTTGATGAAAAAAATGTTGCCATAATTAATTCGGGTATAACACAGTTTTCTATACCAGCTTTAGGTGGTAGTGAGTACCCTGAGATGCCATCGATTGATAATGACGGTTCTATTACAGTTTCTGCCGGAGATTTGAAGACAATGATTTCTCAAACTATTTTTGCCATCTCGACGAATGACAGCAAACCGATACATACAGGTTCTTTGATTGAATGTGCAAATAACACATTAACAATGGTTTCGGTTGACGGAGTAAAATTGGCTCTTAAAAAAATATCGGTAGATTACACTGGATATAAATCTTTTGTAATACCAGGGAAGGCTTTGTCGGAAATTTCTAAATTAATAACAGATTTAGAAGCTCCTATTATTATTAAAGTTTCTAATAAGCATGTTTTACTTGAAATCGAAGACTGCACCTTAATTTCTAGGCTTCTTGAAGGTGAATTTTTAGATTATAAGTCAGCAATACCTCAAAACCACACTACTGAAGTTATTGTAAATACAAAAGATTTAATAGAAACTATAGAACGCACATCATTGGTTATTTTTGACAGATTAAAAGCGCCAATAAAACTTGTTTTAGATGAAAATATTATTAAATTTTACTGTAAATCACCTACTGGTAATGCTTATGATGAATTGCCTTGCCAAATTGATGGAAATTTATTTGAGATTGGTTTTAATAGCAGAGCTATGCTCGATGCATTGAAAGTAATAACAGAAAAAGAAATAAAATTATTATTTGGTGGTCCGTTAAGCCCTATGAAAATTGTTCCTGTTGACAATGATGATTTCATATTTTTGGTTTTGCCGGTGAGAATTAAAAATGAAGATACAACAGAAAATTAATAATAATTTTATAAAGTTAGATCAGCTTTTAAAGTTAGTGGGGATTGCTCAAACAGGTGGGCAAGCAAAAATAATTATTTCTGATGAAGATGTATATTTAAATGGTGAAATATGTAAAATCAAAGGGAAAAAAATTCACAATAAAGATGTTGTAAGCTATAAAGATTATTTCATTGAGGTTATAGCTAATGGTGAGTAATACAGGTGTAGAATATTTAACACCAATTAAAAATATCTCTATATATAATTTTAGAAACATAGAGAATTTAGTTTTTAACCCAGGAGAAAGAATAAACATAATCTACGGTGACAATGCAAAAGGTAAAACAAACTTAATTGAAGCAATATGGATGTTTACTGGAGAAAAAAGTTTTAGAAATGTAAAAGAATCTCAGTTAATAAGGATTGGACAGAATGAAGCTTGTTTAAAGTTAAACTTTTTTGCTGGGCAGCGTCAACAAACTGCTACTATAAAATTTACGCCTCAAAAATCTATTTTTTTAAACCATTGTCATGTTAAAACAATTTTTGACTTTATAGGGTCGTTTTCTGCCATAATATTTTCGCCAGAAGATTTAACTTTAGTGAAAGGTGGCCCAAATAAACGTAGAAGTTTTTTAGATGTAGCAATTAGTCAAATCAAGCCAAGTTATGCAAAATTACTTCTAGAATATAATAAAATTTTGTCTCAGCGTAATGCTTTATTGAAAGATTTATACCGGTATCCATCTTTAATGTCTACTTTAGACGTATGGGACGAAGTTTTTGCTAAAATATCAGCGAAAATAACATTGGTTAGGTTTAATTATTTAAAAGCAATTACACCTATTATGCAAGAAATATATGATGAAATATCAGGAAAGAAAGAACATTTAGAACTGGAATATATTTCGCGTGAAACAGAAGAAAATTTTTCATCTTTTGAGGTTGCACAGAAATATTTTATAGAAAAAATATTTAGCTCAAAAGGCGCAGATATAAAATCTGGGTTTTCTCTTGTTGGACCACATAGAGACGATTTTAGTGTAATGATAAATCAACTTAATGTTAAAAACTTTGCATCTCAAGGGCAACAGCGAAGCGTAGTTTTAGCATTAAAACTTGCGGAAGCACAGGTGCTAAACAAACTGGCTAATAAAAATCCGGTCATATTACTAGATGATGTTTTGAGTGAATTAGATGTTAATAGACAAAAGCATATTTTAAAATTCTTAAAAGGTATGCAATGTTTTATTACATGCTGTGACAAAAATTATTTTAACAACATTTTTTCAGAAGCATCTTTATTTAAAGTTGATGAACTTATAAAATATAAGTTTTGATTTTTATAACAGCATTCTATAATTTTTGTGATTTAAGTTACATAAAATTAAAACAACGGTTGAAAAAACCAAAATAGTAGTTTATAATAATAAATATAAAATGATAGGAGATGGATGATTATGTTAGTTACATGTAAGGAGATTTTAGACAAAGCTAATAAAAATTATTATGCTGTAGGAGCGTTTAACATAAATAATATGGAATGTTTGCAGGCCATTATTAACGCCGCAGAAGCAAAAGAAGCACCAGTAATAATCCAAACATCTGAAGGTGCCATAAAATATGCAGGGCTTGATTACCTTTCTGCAATGGTAAAGTTAGCTGCAAAAAACACTCGGGTTCCAGTTGCGCTTCATCTAGACCATGGTACAACATATGAAACTATTATGAAGTGTATTGCAAGCGGTTGGACTTCTGTTATGATTGATGCTTCTAAATATGATTTAAACGCTAACATTGAATTAACAAAAGAGGTTGTAAAGGTGGCTCATGCTTGTGGTGTTAGTGTAGAAGCTGAGCTTGGAAAACTTTCAGGTGTGGAAGATCAAATTTCTGTTTCTGAAAAAGATGCTATATACACAGACCCTAGAGAAGCAGTGACTTTTGTTGAGGCAACAGGAATAGATTCTTTGGCTATAGCTATAGGTACAGCTCATGGAGTTTATAAAGGTGAACCTAAACTTGATTTTGATAGATTAAAAGAAATAAAATCTTTGCTTAAAATGCCAATAGTTTTACATGGGGCATCAGGCGTTGGTCAAGAAGATTTGAGAAAGGCTGTTGAACTTGGTGTTAATAAAATTAATATAGACACCGATATAAGGTTAGCTTTTAAAGCAGGGTGCCAAGAAGTGTTTGAAAACACTCCAAATGAATTTGACACAAGAAAAATTTGTGGTAAAGCAAGAATTAAAATGCAAGAAGTAGTTGAAAGAAAAATAGAAATTTTTGGGTCTAAATTAATGTAAGTTTAATTATATAAACGCGAGCAAAAAATTTTATTTATTTTTGAAGAAAGGTTGGTAGTATTTTTTGAGTTCCGATATATTTCGGTGGATGATAATAATTTTTTTAACTATATTATCTGCTTTTTTTTCTTCGTCAGAAACGGCTATTACCAGTTTTAACCGTATGAGATTAAAAAACAAGGCTGAAGATGGAGACAAAAAAGCCGCCAAGGCACTTGAAATAGCAAGCAATTTTGATAAAACATTATCTAGCATATTAATAGGTAATACAGTTGTTAATTTGGCAACAACTTCTATTGTTACGGTTTTATTTATAGATTTATTTGGGCAGTCTGGTCCGGTACTTGCGACAATATTTATTAGTGTAATAATTTTAATTTTTGGTGAAATACTTCCAAAGAGCTACGCAAAAGAACAAGCGGACAAATTAATATTAAAAATTTCGAGCGTGTTGTCTGTTTTTATAAAAATACTTTACCCAATAACTGTAATATTTTTATGGCTTAGAAAATTAATTAATAAATTTTTAAATAATAATTCAGATTCAGAAGAAAGTATAACTGAAGATGAACTTAAATGTATGATAGATGAAATTGAACATCAGGGTGGGCTAGAAAAAGACGAAAGTGAATTAGTTCAAATGGCCTTAGACTTTGATGAAATTACTGTAGAAGAAATTTTAACACCTAGAGTAGACATAATTGCTGTTGAAAAAAATGAAGATATTCAAAACATACAGAAAGTTCTTCTTTCTGAAAAATTTTCTAGAATACCAGTTTATGATAAAACAATTGATAACATAGTAGGAATTCTTTTAGAAAGAGAATTTTTTAAAAATATGGTTTTATATAACAACTTTAAAATGGAAGATAATTTGCAGAAACCACTTTTTATACCTCAATGGCTTAAAATATCAGATGTTCTCAAAGAACTTCAACGGCACAAAACTCACATTGCAATAGTTACCGATGAACATGGAGGAACTATGGGAATTGTTACTATGGAAGATGTTTTAGAAGAATTAGTTGGGGAAATTTGGGATGAGTATGATGAAGTTGAGCAAAACATCATAAAGATAGATAATAGCACTTTTGAAGTAGAAGGCTCCATGAATGTTAAAGATATGATGGAATATTTTGATATATCTACAAAACATTTTGAATCTGAAGGTAAGACAGTTGGCGGTTGGGCAATGGAACAGCTTCAAAAAATATTAGAGCCTGGTGACACTTTTGAATATAAAAATATTGCCATAACTATTAAAGAAATTGTAGACCAAAGAGTTACAAAGGTAACCATAAAACTTAATAAATTTGAAAAAATAAATTAATAAAGAGAAAAGCCGAAAAATTAATTATGAAACTTAATAAATTTAAAGAAAAACTTAATGAATAAGAATTTAATATTTTACTTAAGTCTGGCTTATTTTGGCTCTATATTATTAGCGTCTTTTGTTAACTCAAATGTTAATATTACTTTGGCAATGTTAGCATTTGTGTTTTTGATTGCATTTTGTTTGTTGTTGAACACTGAACTAAAAATAAAGTTTAATGTGAAACATATTATTTTGATTTTAATATTTTTTTCTATTGGCATGTTTAGTTACTTTGTGAAAAATAATTTTGAGTTTGAAAAATTATTGGCTTTAGATGGTCAAAACATAACAATAGAAGGGGTTATAACATCATACCCAGTTAATAAAGACAAAAGTGTAATGTATGATGTAAAAATCAATAAAACATCTATTAGAGGTGTTGTGCAAAAATTTAAGGCTAAAATTTATTTTAAAGACGCAATGAATATTTCACCTTATAGCAAGTTTAAAGGCAAAGTTAAATGTTTTAGCCCATATTTAAAAGTTGATACAAAACTTAAAAGGTTTTATAAGAGCAAAGGGTATGCAATTTGGTTTAGTGCTTACAATGCGGATGATTTTATTTGGAGTGAAAATAATTCTAGACTAGATGAAATAAAAAATTCGGCGTTTAATTTAATATTACACACAAGACGTTACCTAAAAAACAATTTAACTAATTGCTATAAAAATAATCTGGGTAGCGTAATGGTTGGTATGCTTCTTGGTGACAAAAGTGGAATAGATTACAAAGTAAGGCGAGATTTTAATTTAGCCGGTATTTCACATTTGTTAGCTGTTTCTGGTTTGCATCTTACTATTTTAATTCAAGCAGTTTATAGTATTTTAAGTTCGCTTAGATTTGGCAAAAAGAATTCTGTCATTTTAACAGTAGTGTTTATTTTATTTTTTGTGGCATTAACTGGTTTTTCTCCATCGGCATTAAGAGCAGGCATAATGAATATTGTGTGTTTAATGGGGGTGCTGTTGAATAAGCGGGCTGATGCTAAAAATTCATTAGGGCTAGCATTAATTATTATGCTAGCTTATAACCCGTTTTTAGCTCTTGATTTGGGGTTGCAACTTTCTTTTGCTGCAACTCTTAGCATAATAATATTTAATAATAAAATTAAATATTATATAAGAAAATTAATTTTACGTGTAAAACGCTATAATAAAGCTAAAACAATGAATTATGAAGATAGTTTTAAAACTATGACATGTAGCTGTGTGGAAAAAATGATTTGTGATGTGACAGCAATTTCCATTTCTGTTTTAATTTTAACGATACCAATTACAATAATAGAATTTGGTAGAATTTCTGTTTTGGCTCCAATTACTAATGTTATTTTGACTCCAGTTATTCCAGCTGTTTTGGTGTCGATTGCTATAACTGGTTTAATTGGTGGTGTGCCTTATTGCTCTGTACCATATAAAATTTTTGCTGCAATAAGTTCGCTGGGGGTTCATATTATAAAAGGAACGGCTAGTATTATTGCAAGCCTTCCTTATTCTTGTATTTCTGTAAATAAAAGGTATGTACATATATGGTTGGTTGGCTCGCTTATTTTGTTTTTAGTGAATAAATATTTTCTGAGAAACAAAAATATGAAAAAATATATCAGTTGCTTTAGCGTTATTATTTTAATGGTTGGTAAAATTTCTAATGACTTATTTATCATGGGCAATGTAAATTTACAAAAGGTAAGTGAAGATACAAAAAATTATATTATTGCAGATTCTAGAACGGCTATTTTAGTTTTATTGCAAGATGATGAATTTTTATTGCCTCAGGTAGATGATGCCATTAAAAATTTTGGTGTACCCAGACTAAATACTGTAGTTTTAGGTAATGATGTTGTTGCTAAAAATATATGTAAAGTTATTTCTGTTTATAAACCAGATGAAATTCAATTAAGTAAAGAAGCTTTTAAATTAATAAGTAGTAAAAAGGAAAAAATATTTTATAAGTTTAAAGTAGCTTCTGTTGACAATAAATTTTATATAGAACAAAATTTTTTATTTGGTAAAAAGAAGACAAAAATCAGTTTTTTAGATTCTGAAAATGTTTTAATTACTAACCAAAATGGTTGGCTGAAAAGTTATTGTAAATTAACTGAATATAACAAAAAAGGAGATAAAAATGGCTGAAAAAAATAATATTTCTGTGAATGATAGAGAAAAAGCATTAGAAACAGCAATAGCAAGAATAGAACGTCAATTTGGTAAAGGAGCAATAATGAAGCTAGGGCAAACAGCATTTAATGTTGAAGCCATATCAACAGGCTCTATAGGGTTAGATATAGCTTTAGGAATAGGCGGTGTGCCTAAAGGGAGAATTGTAGAAATTTTTGGTCCAGAGAGCTCTGGTAAAACTACTGTGGCTTTGCATGTAGTTGCTCAAGCACAAAAAAATGGTGGAGAAGCAGCTTTCATAGATGTAGAACATGCATTAGACCCTAAATATGCTAAAGCGTTAGGTGTTGACATAGATTCTTTATTAGTTTCTCAACCCGACACAGGTGAACAAGCCCTTGAAATTGCTGAAGCATTAGTTAGATCTGGAGCAATTGATATTGTGGTTATAGACTCTGTAGCTGCTATGGTTCCACGGCAAGAAATTGAAGGAGAAATGGGAGATTCGCATGTTGGATTACAAGCAAGGTTAATGTCTCAGGCGTTAAGAAAACTTACTGGAATTGTTTCTAAAACTAATTGTGTAGTTATTTTCATAAACCAGTTACGTGAAAAAGTTGGAGTTATGTATGGTAACCCAGAGACTACGCCAGGTGGTAGAGCACTAAAGTTTTATTCTTCTGTCAGGTTAGAAATAAGAAGAGTTGAAAGTTTAAAAAATGGCACAGAAATTATCGGGAACCGAACAAGATGCAAGGTAGTAAAAAATAAAGTCGCACCTCCGTTTAAAGACACAGAATTTGATATAATGTATGGTCAAGGTATATCTCAAGAAGGCGAAATAGTAGATATGGGTGTTAAACTTGGTGTTATTAACAAAAGTGGAGCATGGTTTAGCTACAAAGATTTAAGATGGCAAGGTAGAGATAATGTCAGAGAGCATCTTAGAAAAGATGAAAATTTAATGCAAGAATTAGACTCAATTATAAGAGATAAGTTAACTAAAAAAGATGAAGAGCAAAAAGATGCAGATACTGCAAGTGGAGATAAAGCAGAGGAAAAGAATAATGAAAAATAATGATTTAAGTTGCTATAATGTAGGAATGGTTTCACTGGGGTGTCATAAAAATCAAGTTGATGCAGAAAGAATGCTTGCAATATTAAACAACAGAGGGTTTTCGCTTTCGTCACAAATAAATGATTGTGACGCAGTTATTGTGAACACATGTGCTTTTATTGAAGATGCTAAACAAGAATCTATTGACGAAATTTTAAATTTGTGTAATTTGAAAAATGATGAAAATTACAGTCGGTTGAAATTGATTGTGGTTACCGGGTGTTTAGCTGAGCGATATCAACATACGTTAAAAGAACAAATTCCAGAAATAGATGTTTTAGTTGGAATTGGTGGCAATAAAGATATAGCAAATCTTATTATAGAAGGGCTGAATAACAATAAGAAAGAATTTTTTCCAGCTAAGAGTGATATGATGATTTGCGGAGAAAGAATTCTTACAACACCTAGTTACTATGCTTATTTAAAAATTGCTGATGGTTGTAATAACAGATGCACTTATTGTGCAATACCGATGATTAAAGGAAGCTACAAAAGTGAACCGAGAGAACAAATTTTGGAGGAAGCCAAACAACTTGCTATTGCTGGTGTAAAAGAATTAAACATCATAGCACAAGATGTGACATGTTATGGTCAAGATTTGTATAATAAATTTGTTTTACCAGAACTTTTAAAAGATTTATGTAAAATTGATGGCATAGAGTGGATTAGATTGCTTTATTGTTACCCAGATAAAATTACAGATGAATTGATTGACGTAATAGCTAATGAAGAAAAAATTGTAAAATACATAGACATACCTTTTCAACATGTTAATGATGAAGTTTTGAAGAGAATGGCGCGTAAAGGTGACAAACAATTAATCTTAGATGTTATTTCTAAGCTAAGAGCTAAAATTCCAAATATTGTTATTAGATCAACTTTTATAGTTGGCTTTCCTGGTGAGACAGATGAACAATTTAATGAACTACTTGATTTTATAAAAACGGTTAAATTACAAAATGTGGGGTGTTTTAAATATTCACAAGAAGAAGATACAAAAGCCGCACAATTTAGTGACCAGATTAGCGAAGAGGTTAAAAATATTCGTTATGAAGCTTTGATGAGAGTACAAGACGAAGTTATTGAAGAGCACAGAAGGTCTTACAGTGGCAAAGTTTACAAAATTTTAGTTGAAGATTTTAATGAAAAAAATAATTTATATTACGGCAGAAGTTATATGCAGGCACCTGGCATAGATGATTATATAGAATTTGATTTGTCAGAGGACTACAATGGGAAGAAACCAGAAATTGGTGAATTTGTTAATGTTAAGCTATAGAAAAATGTTTCATATTAAACAATAACGAATCAAATGTTTTTGGGCTTGCGAATAAAAGGAGATGTGATTTTGAATTTACCTAATAAACTGACATTATTTAGAATAATATTAATACCGTTTT
>CAYPLT010000009.1:0-17704 GCA_964411695.1 uncultured Candidatus Soleaferrea sp. | reverse complement strand
ATGTTTTAAGATTTGCTGAAAGTGAGATGGGCAAATATAATTGTGAATATGTTGATGTTGTAACAATTGGCAGAAGAGCATCGGACTTTTTTAAAAGGCAAAGGTTTAATTTAGTTGCGCAATATGATGATGTGACAGAAAATTTTAGTATGGATTTATCTATAAAAATCACAGAAAAAATTGTGAATGATTTTTGTGCTGATTGTTATCAAGAAGTTTCTATTATATTTACAGATTTTGTATCTGTGTTGGCTCAAAAGCCAGTATTGCAAAAAATTTTGCCACTTACTCAGGAATTAGGATGTCAAACAAAAAAAAGTACAAATATTCTTTATGAGCCTTCTCAAAGTGTAGTTTTTAATATGATAATGCCTAAATATGTGGCAGGTATTTTATATGGAGCGGTTATTGAATCTTTTGCTTCAGAGCAGGGTGCAAGAAGGCTAGCTATGGAAGCAGCAAACAAAAACGCAAAAGATATGCTTAAAGATTTGAATATTATATTTAATAAAGTTAGACAGTCTAATATAACTCAGGAAATAACTGAAATTGCAACGGGAGCACAAGCAATTTGAATTTTAATTTAATAAGGGGTTTTTTTATGCAACAAAAAAATATAGGGAATGTCATACAAATAATAGGACCGGTTGTTGACATTAAATTTTATAATAATAATTTACCAACGTTACTTAATGCAATAGAAATTAATAATGGTGAAAATAAAGTTGTTGTTGAAGTAGCGCAGCATATTGGTGAAGATGTGGTTAGATGCATCGCTATGAATTCTACAGATGGCTTAACACGTGGGCTTGACGCAGTAGATTTAGGTCACCCGATAAGCGTACCGGTAGGGCAGGAAACCCTTGGGAGAATTTTCAATATTTTAGGTGAACCGATAGATGAAATAAATGCTAAATTACCCACTGAGAGATGGTCGATACATCGTAAAGCACCTTCTTTTGAGGAGCAAGAAGCTACTAAAGAAATTTTAGAAACAGGCATAAAGGTAAGTGACTTAATTGCACCGTATTCTAAAGGTGGAAAAATAGGTTTATTTGGTGGTGCAGGAGTTGGAAAAACCGTTTTAATTATGGAGCTTATTCACAACATTGCTAAAAAAATTGGTGGTATTTCAGTTTTTACAGGTGTAGGTGAAAGAACTAGAGAAGGTAATGACCTTTACAATGAAATGAAAGATACAGGTGTTTTAGAAAAAACTGCTTTAATTTATGGTCAAATGAATGAACCGCCAGGTGCAAGAATGAGGGTAGCTCTGTCAGGCTTAACAATGGCAGAATATTTTAGAGACAAAGAACACCAAGATGTTTTATTATTCATAGATAACATTTTTAGATTTACTCAAGCAGGGTCTGAAGTTTCTGCGCTTTTAGGTAGAATGCCTTCTGCAGTTGGTTACCAACCTACTTTAGCCACAGAAATGGGTGAACTTCAAGAACGTATTACATCTACTAAAAATGGCTCAATAACTTCTGTACAGGCAATTTATGTTCCGGCTGATGATTTAACTGACCCTGCACCAGCTACAACTTTTGCTCATTTAGATGCGACAACAGTTTTATCAAGAAATATTGCTTCTTTGGGAATATACCCAGCAGTTGACCCATTAGATTCAACTTCTAGAGTTTTAGCAGAAGATGTTGTAGGAAGAGAACATTATGAAGTGGCTCGTAAGGTTCAATCAATTCTTCAAAAATACAAAGAATTACAAGACATAATTGCAATTTTAGGCATGGATGAACTTTCAGAAGAAGATAAAGTAACAATTTATAGAGCAAGAAAGATACAAAAATTTTTGTCTCAACCGTTTTCAGTGGCCGAAGAATTTACAGGAATGGAAGGCAAATTTGTGCCATTAAAAGAAACTGTTAAAGGTTTTAAAGGTATTGTAGAAGGTGAATATGACAACATACCTGAATCAGCATTTTTATTTGCTGGGTCAATAGATGATGTTGTAAAAAAATATAAATCTAATAATTAGAATTTTTTTAATTGAAAGAGTGATGAATTTGCCAGGGTTTAATTTGCGCATCTTAACGCCGGACAAAATTATAATAGACCAACCAGTGAAAAATGTAATTGTTAGAACCATTGAAGGTGATATTGGAATTTTAAAAAATCATATTAACTATATTTCAGCAATTAAAAACGGTCCAGTTACTATTTTTCATCTAGATGGCAAAAAAGAATCTTTAATGTTAAATGATGGTTTTGTTTCTGTTATAGATGGCAAGGTGGATATTGTTGTTTTTAATTCTATTAAATTTAATCAAAAAACAAAATAATATTTTTAAGGTTTGTTTTAGTTATGAGCAGTTTATATAATGACTTAAGTAATGATTTAGATAAAAAAGAAATTAGCATAGTTTTAAGAGATAGTGAATATCAAATAATTAAATATAAAAAGCCAATTTTTAAAAGAATATTTAGTAAAAAGACGGCTGTTGGAATATTAGGGTTATCAGTTATATTTTTTTCGTTTGTGGGTTTTATTGAAACCAGCAGGTATGTTTGGAGAGAAGTTGTTAAGATTATTAATAATACATCAGAAAAAGAAAAATTTGAAAGGTACATTTTACCTGTTTTAATGTTTGACCCAGTGCCATTTGACGATGCTGTAAAAGCAGATCAATTTTCTTTGTTAAGGTCTGCTATTTGGGCAGCGTTTATGGACAATGGGAAACAAAAATATTTAAATGAAGAATATGACAGTTTTGTTGTACCAGCTAGTGATGTTGATGTTAGTTTATCTATGCTATATGGCAATAAAATTAAAATAAAGCATCAAACTTTTGGTGATGGTTTTATGACTACCTATATATATGATGAAGAAACAAATTCATACACCGTGCCGATAATGGATCAGATAGGTATTTATAGCCCTAAAGTAATTAATATAGAGCATAATAAAGATGTTTATAAGTTAAATGTTGGATACATTAGACCTGATGATATTTGGCAAATGTATATGGATGACAAAAAAAAGAAAAACAAACCAGAGAAATATATGGAATATGTTTTAAAAAAGACAAATGTAGGATATAATATTTTGGCTATTAGAGATTCAGATTTAAACAGTTTAAAAGAAAAAAATTATGAAAATCAATTGAAGTAGTTATCAAGAAGGGGTAGTAAAGTTTGAGCATGAATAAAACAGGAAATATGCAAAAATTTCATTATGGGTTAACTTCTCAGCAAGTTGAAGAAAGAAAGAAGAGCGGTTTGGTTAATTACGAAGTTAAGCCTAAATTTAAAACTAAAAAACAAATATTAATCAGCAATATATTTACATATTTTAACATTTTGAATTTTTTGCTAGCTTTATGTGTTTTGTTTGTGGGTTCTATAAAAAATGCTTTTTTTATAGGTGTTGTGGTATGCAATACGATTATTGGAATTATTCAAGAAATTAAAGCAATGAATACAATAAAAAAACTGTCTATTGTTTCTCAGCCTAAAGTGACAGTTATAAGAGATGGCAAAAAACAAGTAATTGATGTTTATGATTTGGTTTTAGATGATGACATGATTTTAGAATCTGGGTGCCAAATAGCTACTGATGCTATAGTGCAGAATGGTGAAGTTGAAGTAGATGAGTCTTTAATTACAGGTGAGTCAGATTTAATATTAAAAAAGAATGGAGATAAATTAATATCAGGGAGTATAGTTGTTTCTGGCAATTGTGTGGCACAAGTTGAAAATGTAGGCAATAATACATATGTTTCTCAAATTTTAATTGATGCTGGTCAATATAAAGATACAAGAAATGAATCTGAAATAATGAGTTATATTAATAAATTAGTTAAAATTGTTTCTATTGTAATTGGACCTGTTGGTGCTCTTAGATTTTGCAAAGAATATTTTATATTAAATAATAGTTTACAAAATTCTGTAATCTTTACTGTGGCATCGGTAATAGGTATGATTCCTGAAGGAATAACTTTATTGACAAGTATTACTTTGATGATTGGAGTTGTTAAATTATCTAAGCTGAAAGTATTAACGCAAGATTTATTTTCTTTGGAAACTTTAGCGAAAGTTGATGTTTTATGTTTAGATAAAACAGGAACGTTAACTCAAGGAGAAATAGAGGTAAATAAGGTTATTTTAGTTGATTCAACATATCAATGTGGAGATGTTGAAAATTTTGTAAGTCATTTTTGTAAATGCACAGAAGATAAAGGCGCAACTATTGATGGGTTAAAGAAGTTTTTTAGTATTAAGTTAAAGGATGTTGAGTCTTGGGAAGTAGAAAGTAGAGTACCTTTTTCATCAGCTAGAAAATGGAGCGGTATTAATTTTTTGAATGGTTTTAATGTTGTGGTAGGTGCGCCAGAAATATTACTGAAAAACAAAATCAAAGATTATCAGGTTGTTCGAAGTTATGCTGAGCAGGGAAAACGATTACTGGCAATTGGTCTTTCTGATGAAAAATTAATTTTAAATGAAGTGCCAAATATGAAGCTTTTAGGATTTGTAGTTATGTCAGATAAAATTAGAGATAATGCAATTCAAACATTAGATTTTTTTAAAAAGCAAGGTGTAGAAATTAAAATAATTTCTGGCGATAATGCTACATCTGTTGCAAAAATAGCTAAAATGGTTAATTTAGATGGAAGTGACAAGTATGTAGATGCTTCTTCTCTTACTAACAAAGATGCAATAATTGAAGGAATTAAACAATATAATGTGTTTGGTAGAACTACGCCAAGGCAGAAGAAAGAAATTATAAATGCATATCAACAGTCTGGGTACACAGTTGGAATGGTTGGTGACGGGGTTAATGACATCTTAGCGTTGAAAGATGCTGATTGTAGCATAGCTATGGCTAATGGCAGTGATGCAGCTAAACAAATATCGAAATTTGTTTTACTTGATAGTGATTTTAAATTTGTGCCTAATATGTTAAATGAAGGCAGACGTGTAATTAATAACATAATGAGAGCGGCATCTATGTTTTTAATTAAAAATATATATTCTTTTGTGCTTTCAATTATGTTGTTATT
The DNA here is from genome assembly GCA_964411695.1 of uncultured Candidatus Soleaferrea sp. Taxonomy (GTDB): domain Bacteria; phylum Bacillota; class Clostridia; order Oscillospirales; family Ruminococcaceae; genus RGIG8779. Next base: position 12,680 of record CAYPLT010000009.1, on the reverse strand, counting down.
TTTTGCGCAGTCTTACCCATTTATGCCAGTGCAACTTACTTTAATAGGTGCATTGACTATAGGTATGCCTTCATTTTGTTTGCTATTAGAAGAAAATTCAGCACCTATTAAAAGTAATTTTTTTAAAAGAGTTTTTTATAATGCTATGCCACCTGCTTTGGCAATTATAGTGAACATATTTTTTATAAATATTATTAATAATTACTTGGCTTGTTTTTCTCAAATAGAAATTTCAACTATAGCAGTTGTATTAACAGGATTTTGCAACTTAATGGAATTAACTAAAATTTCTAAGCCACTTAATTTTAAGCATAAGTTTGTTATATTGTTTTTTTTGTCAGCTTTTATTTTAAGTATTCTATTTTTAAAAGATGTTTTATTTTTGTGTAGTTTTAATTTTAAAATGGTTATGATAATTATTATGTTGACTTTTTATAGTTATTGGCAAATTAATTTATGTTTTAAAGATTATAAAAATAATTAATATATAAATCCGCAGAGTATATATCATCAAAAATATGCACTGCGGATATTTTATTTATTAATTTTTTGATTCTTCTATAAATTTGCTTATGTCGTTGCAAATTGCATTAGCAAATTCAGCTTTTGAAGATTCTGCTAAAATTTTAAATCCGTTTCCTTTTTTTAAAGGTTTGATTAAAGCATAACCGTTTTTGTAATCAATTAATATCCCTTCAGATAATTTATATTTTAAATTACTATTAGATGTTAAATTATTTAATATTTGAGCTACGTTGTTATTGGGCAAATTAATTGATTTTGAAGTGATTGTAAAATCGGGTATGATTTCTTCTATTTGGCTGATAGATTTACCGGACAGTTTTAAAAAAGAAAGAAATTTAATAGCTAGCATTAATACATCTCTTACCCAAATTTGTGTTTTAGCTATTTCGCGAGCTTGATTATCTGAATTATCAGTGGGGCAATGGTAATATCTAAAAACTTTTGTATTGTAACTTTGAGCTATTGTGTCTATTATTTGTGGCGAATCTACCGGAATAGAGATATTACAACCTTTTTCAAATTCACTTAAGCAACATATGGAAAATATTTGCCAGTAAGATAAGCTATTTTTTAAATAGTTGCTATCAATAGAAATAGAAGTACCAGATTTGTCGATATCTATTATTATTTCTTCGCTTAAATTTGCTCCAAGATTTGACAATATTTTGTTAATAGTTGAAGCAATAATGTGATTTTTAGATTTAGCTATGGCATTTATTCCTCGCAACCCAAAAGGTGCTTGATTTTTTAAATTTTTTTCATACAGTCCCATAAATCCTGTCATATCAATTTGTGGTAAAAATTCATTCCAACGGCATCTTACATATTCACCATTTGCTAAGGTTGACTCTAAAGCACGTTCAATTTGACGTGTAGCGGGTAAGCCACCTTCAGAAAAAAGTTTTATTATGCCATTTTTTTCGCCGTTAATAAAAACACCTAATTTAACGTCACAAGATGACATTCCATATAGAAAAAATGATTCAAAATTATTTCCAAAATTCCAAACTTGAGTACCAGTTGATTGAATTCCAGAAATAAGAGCATATTTTAAATTAGATGCAAAACAAGAATCATTAGAACCTACAGCAATAATAGAGTCTGAGGTGATGCTGCCCAGTGCACAACCAACTCTAGCCATAAATTCTGGTGTTAATTCTGTGCCAGCTTCGCCTATTATTCCTTCATCGTCAATATATTCTTTTTTGGCAGAAGAATACTTAATGTTGTCAGTTACAATAACATTATCTTCTATGAATTTTTGAGGCCATATTTTAATGCCTGGGTAAACAGTAGAAGAGTTACCAATGACAGTGTTAAAACCAATAGTGCTATTTTCAAAAATGTGACAATCTTTTTTTATTGTTGCTCCACTGCAGACAATTGTGTTAATAAGAGATGAGCGGTCATCGATTAGTGCTCGTTCTTGAATATTGCAACCATCAATTTTAGTATTTTCTCCAATTATGCAATTGTTCTCTATTACACTTCCTGATTTAATAATAGCTCCGTTTTCAATTTTAACATTTTCACCTATATAAACTGGTGGCACAATTTTATATATGCCATTAGGTTTAGAAGATGCAAAAACATTACCATCTGAATCTATTTTATGAAGTAATGAGCAATTTACTTTTTTATTTAAAATATCTTTTTGGCAGTTTAAAAATGAATTTAAATCTCCAATATCGCACCAATAAAAATCACTTTTAAAAGCTAATAGCTTCATATTATTTTTTAGCATTTTGGGAAAAACTTCTTTTGCAAAATCACATTCTTTGTTGTCAGGTATTAAATTTAAAACTTTAGGGTTTATGATATAAATACCTGTGTTTGCAGTGTTTGTGCTTACTTGAGAGTATCCGGGTTTTTCTATAAAGCCGATTATATTATTATTTTGGTCGATGTTAACTAGGCCGTATTCTCTTGGATCTTCAACATTTTTTATTATGATTGTAGCGTCTGCTTGATTTTTTTTGTGAAAATTTATTGCAGATGTTAAATCACAATCTGTAATAGCATCTCCGCTTATAACCACAAAATCATCTTCTATGTTTTTAGCAGCATTTTTTACGCTTCCGGCAGTGCCAAGTGGAAAGGGTTCCTCAAAAAAAGATAAATTTATATCTTTATATTTTTGGTCAGAGAAGTAACTAATAATTGAATTAGCTAAATATTTTATAGTTATATCTACTGATAGGATATTGTGGTGTTCAAGTAAGTCTAAAATGTATTGCAGAATTGGTTTGCCACATAATTTTACCATTGGTTTCGGGGTGTTACATGTTAAAGGTCTAAGACGAGAGCCTTTGCCTCCTGCCATAACTATAGCATGCATTATTATTTCAACTCCTTAAAATTTAGAATAATAAAATAAGGTGTCTGGAAAAAATCAATCAGACACCATTTGAAAAAATTAATTGTTTTGATATTTTTGTTTTGTTTGAGAAATTTTCTGTTGTTCAGCTTGTTGTACAGGGTACCAGCCTCGTTTATGCATCTCTGAAAATAACTCAAATTGAATTTGGTGTTCTTCATTTAGAATATTTACAAATTCATTTTTTATTGTTGGGTTTGAACATTCATTAGCAGATGCATTATAATTTTCTGTTACAAATTTTTGAGAAGATAATGCATCTGTTAGCATATCTTTTTCTCCGAAAGAATTGGCATTAAAACAACTAGTTAAATTACCAGTATTGCAGTTACAATTATTAAAATTATTAGTTTGTGGCATAATTAACCACCCTCCTTTTAATTTAATTGATTTAAAAGCCTGTCATAATGATTTTGATGTTTTGAAGCTATTTGCTCACATTTTGTTTTGATTTGAGGGTCTACGCTTGCTTGTGCATAAAGCTGATATTTTTTTATCAAAACCTGTTCATTAGATAATTGATCTTCAATAGCAGCTAATTCTTTAGCAGTTAAATTAGACATTTTAATATCTACTTTCAAAAATAAAAATATAAAATATTTGCGCTACAATTATTATTTATCACTACCAATATTTTTATTCCTAAAAAATAAAATATTAAAAAAAATAACTTGACTTTTATTGCAACAATCTGTATAATATAGATATATAGGTTACAAAGGGGGAAATAATTATGGGTTTAAGAAATTTTAAATCAGCATGTTTGTTGATGTCTGTTGTTATCAGTGTTTGCTCATTAGCTAATGTCGTATCATTTGGGGTAATGGTAAATGATCAGTTAATAACTGAGCTAGAAAACTTGGCAGGTGAGAACAAAGATGACATTAAAAGTTTTTTAAAGGAAATAGATATTAATGAATATGGAAATATTAGCAATTTTTTAAATAGAGATGGCACAGTAAAGATTTTGAGTATTCCAATGGATGTATTGGATAAAATAAAGCAATGGGCACAAAGTAATGGATATAGTGCTTCTTACAGTAATGGAAAAGGGTATTTGTTGAAAAATGGCAAAACAATAAGTACTAAGCAAATAGCTGATATTTTATATAAAGAAGCTAATGATACAGGCTCAGCAAGTAGTAACTCTGGTGGTTCTGTAAATAATAGTAATACATTAGTCTCTGACCATTTATTTACATATGACAATCAATTAACAAATTCTCCTGTGGTTTCTTCTTTTGTTTTAAATGCGGATAAACAAGGTGTTAAGGTTGACGTAGAAAAAATGCTTGAAAAGTTATTGAATAGTACTCAGCCGGCTGCAGTAACTTTAAATGTGCCGAATGCTCGTTGGGCTATTGAATCAAGTTCATTAGACAAAAATGCCATAACAGGTTATCAGTTTGATCCATGTGTTGGTATTAAAAACTTTAAAGAGTTAGATTCAAACATTAGTGATGGCTTAAAGTCTATTATTAATGGCCAAGAAGGCAAGGTAGTTAGCTGGGCTGAAAAAAATGGAGAAGAATTACCTTTTAATGCTAAAGTTTTGGTTTCGTTAAGTCCAACCGATGCATTAAAAGATTTTGATGTTTATTATGTAGTTGCTGGTCAAACATATAAATTAGGTAAGTTTAAATTAGACCGTCAAGGTCAGATAATTTTTAACTTTAAAGTTATAGGTGATTTTATTTTGGTAGAACACAAGTAAAATATGTTGAAATTAAAAAAGCTCCTTTTAAGGAGCTTTTTTAATGAATGTATTAATTATATTAAATCATAATTAGGAGATTAAGTATGCTAAATGGATTTTTTTTGAATTTTGTAGTAAATGAAATTAAATATAAATTACTGAATTTATATGTAGATAAAGTTTATCATACATCTAAAGAAGAAGTGGTTATATATTTTAGATCATCTAGCAATTATAAATTGTTGCTTAATATTAATGCAGGTTATGCTAGAATCACCTTAACAAATCAGAAAATAGAAAACCCTTCAGAAGCTACAATGTTTTGTATGTTACTTAGAAAATATTTAAATAATGCCAAGCTTATAAATTTGTATCAATATGATTTTGAAAGATTAGTAGTTTTAGAATTTTTAACATCAAATGATGTTGGAGATAAAATAATTATTAAACTTGTAGTAGAAATTATGGGCAAACACTCGAATATAATTTTGGTTACGCAAGATGATTTGATTATAGATTCAATTAAAAGGGTAGATTTAAATATGTCGAAAATAAGACAGATATTACCTAGAATACATTATCAATTGCCAAAAAATTGTAATAAAATCAATATTTTGACTAATAGTATAGACAATATTCTAGATAATTTCATATTAGATGATGAAATAGAAATACAAAATCAATTGGTTAAAAATTTTCAGGGTTTTTCTAAACTGCTAGCTAGAGAAGTTGTTTACTGGGCAAAATGTAATTTTAATTTTGATGTGAATTTAGGTTTTAAAGAGTGCTTGCTGAAAAATCTAGAAGAACTAAAAAATATTGTGAGAAATAACTTGGGTAAACCATATATTTTTTTGAATGCTAAAAATCAACCTAAATATTTTTCTTTTATGCCACTAAAACACCTTACAGATGAAGGCTTTAAAATTAAAGAAGCAGATTCATATACAGAGTTATTAGAGTTTTTTTATGCAGAAAAAAATAACATTGATCGTATTACTCAAAACTCAAAAGACATGATAAGTAAATTAATGAGTTTGCAAAAAAAATTAAAGAACAAATTAAAAATACAAAAAGAAGAAAAATTAGATTGTAAAGATAAAGATAAATTACAGCAATGCGCAATATTGTTACAAAGTAACTTATATAAAATACAAAAGGGAGATGAAAAGATAGTTTTAGAAGATTTTTTTAACGACAATAAGCCAGTAATAATCAAACTAGATCCAGCATTGTCTGCTGCAGCAAATGCGCAAAAATATTTTAATAAATATAAAAAAATGTGTATGGCTGACAAAATGTTAACAGATTTAATAATAAACACAGAAAATGAAATTGAATATATTGATTCTGTAATAGATAATATTTTAAGATCAGATACCAGAGAAAATTTAGAGCTGATTAAAATTGAATTGCAAGAACAAGGGTACCTTAGAAAAAGTAAAGATAATTCAGTAAAAAGAAAATTACCAAAAAATAAATTTTTGAAAATTCAATCAATCGATGGATTCGACATATTAATAGGGAACAATAATATTAATAATGATAACTTAACTTTTAAACAAGCAAGTAAAAATGATATATGGTTTCATGCACAAAAAATACCAGGTGCACATGTTATTGTGGTTACCAATGGAAGGTCAGTTCCCCTTACAACTCTTGAGCAAGCGGCAACAGTAGCAGCAGAGCATAGTAAAGGCAAAGATGAAAATTTAGTTTCTGTTGATTATACTGAAGTGAAAAATGTAAAAAAATTTAAAGGTGCACGTCCAGGAATGGTAATTTATGATAATTTTAAAACAATAATAGTTAGACAATAATTTTGCATTAAGGCGAATGTTATGAAAGATAAAAGTTATTTTAAAAGTTTAGTTCGCACATTTCCGTTAAAACCGGGTGTGTATATTATGAAAAATCAAAATCAAGATGTTATTTATATAGGTAAAGCTAAAAAATTAAAAAATAGAGTTAGTAGTTATTTTAATAACAATATAGACCCGAATTCAAAAGTAGGTAAAATGGTTAATAAAATTCATGACATCGACTATATTGTTACTAATAGTGAATTAGAAGCCTTGGTTTTAGAAAGTAATTTAATAAAAAAATATAAGCCACTTTATAATATTTTATTAAAAGATGATAAAAGTTATAAATTCATTAAAATTTCGCCACAGCCATACAGTCGCATATCTGTTGTAAGTAAAAAACAGAATGATAAGTCGATTTATATAGGTCCATATATGAGTAATTTTACAGCAAATCAAATAACACAGGCAGTGTGTGAAATTTTTAAATTGCCGACTTGCCATAGAGATTTTGTTAATATAGATAGATATGAACGACCTTGTTTAAATTATTATATAAACCTTTGCTGTGCACCCTGTTGTGGCAAAATTTCATTAAATGAATATCAAAAGAATATTGAAAATGCTGTTAAATATTTGAAATCAGGTATGAAACCGTTTATAAAAGAACTAAAAGAAAAAATGCTTGAAAAATCTCAAAAATTAGAGTTTGAATCTGCTACACAAATTAGAGATCAGATAAAAAAAATAGAGCAGATTAATGGCTCAACTAACGTAATTATTTCTGAGTATAAAAATATAGATGTGTTGGCTGTTGTTAATAATGGTAAGTATATATGTGCTACACTTTTAATATTTAAAGATTATAAATTAATTGATAAAAAACAATATTTAATGAATGATGATGAAAATTTAGATGACGTTAGAAAAATGGTATTAATAGAATGCTATTCAAATGATTCAGATAAGCCTGATGTTTTGTATGTAGACGCTCAACCTAAAGACTTTGATTTATTAAAAAATTATTTATTTAAAAATACATCTATAATTTTGCACGCTAATCAGTCTATAAATCAAATAATGAATATAGCTCAAAATAATTCTAAAGAGAGAATTTTGCAAGAGATGAAATTGATTGACAAAGACGTAGTTAATTTAAATAAGTTAAAAGATTTGCTTAAATTAACACATTTGCCACGTAGAATAGAAGCGTATGATATTTCTAATTTTGGTTCGCAAGTTATAGTTGGTGCAATGGTAGTTTTTGTAGATGGGCAACCACAAAAATCTCTTTACAGAAAATTTAAAGTCAAAGATGTTTTGGGACAAGATGATTATAAAAGTATGGAAGAAGTTTTGGAAAGAAGATTAAAAAGATATTTATTAAATGAAAATGAAAGTAAAAAGAATGTAGGTTTTTCTGAATTGCCAGATTTAATTCTTATTGATGGTGGTAGTGCCCATGTTGGTGTAGCAGGATTAGTTTTATCAAAATATAAAATTAAAATACCTGTTTATGGTATGGTGAAAGATGATAGTCATACAACAGATGCGTTGGTTAATTTGCAACATGAAAAAATAGAAATAAAAAATGATAAGGATATATTTTTATTTATTAAACGCATACAAGATGAAATTCATAGATTTACTATAACATATGGCAGAAAATCTCATAAAATAACGTCATTAAAATCTAGTTTATTACAAATACCTGGAATAGGAGAAGCTAGACAGAAAAAACTCATAAAGTCATTTAAAACAATTGATGCTATAAAAAACGCTAGCGAAGACGATTTAATAACTTTAGCTGGAATTCCAAGAAACATTGCAAAAGAAGTTTTATCATATTTTAAAGAAAAATAAAAAAATATCTAATACAGAATAAATTTTGTATTAGATATTTTTATGTTATAAATTTTTATAATATTAAATTTAAACTGACCAGTTATGCCATACGTTTTGTACATCATCATTCTCGTCTAGAAGATCTAATAATTTTTCTAATTTAGATGTTATTGATTCATCGGTGATAGTAACTTCAGTTGCTGGTATTTTGTCAACTTGGGCAGAAGTTATTTTATAATTCAATTTTTCCAAACTATCAGTTATTTCTTTTAAATTTTCAGGATTTGTATAAATTATTGCATCATTGTCGTCACTAAATTCTATGTCTTGAATATTAAGTTCCAAACAATCGTTCATTAACTTATCTTGGTCTTTTATATCATCTGAAATTATGGTTATAACACCTTTATCTTCGAATAAAAAAGAGACACAACCGTTTTGACCCAAATTACCACCAAATTTATCAAAATAATGTCTTAAATCACCAGCTGTACGATTTCTGTTATTTGTTAAAGTTTCTACAATAATGGCTACTCCACTTGGACCATAGCCTTCATAAATTATTGTTTCAAAATCATTTTTGCTGTTGTCTCCGGCAGCTTTTTTTATAATGCGTGAGATGTTGTCATTAGGAACGTTATTAGCTTTAGCTTTTAATATTAATTCTTTTAGTTTATAATTAACTGATGGGTCAGGCCCGGCTTCTTTAACGCATACAGAAATTTGACGACCTATTTTAGTGAATATATTTGCTCTTTGAGCATCAGTTTTTTCTTTTTTTCTTTTGATGGTACTCCATTTAGAATGACCTGACATTATAATTGCTCCTTTTCTATTAAATTATTGTTTTCTATTGATTTATTATTTTCTATTAAATTTTTATTGTAGTTAAATTGTTCTATTAAATATCTATAGTATAAAGTTAGCGAAATGTTAAAATATGGTAGAACAAAAAATAAAGGTAGCACAAAAATACATGTTAAGAACCAACCAATAAATGAACAAATTAACCATAAGTACTCAGCTTTTTTTCCATTCATTATTTTAATTGATAATTTTATTGCTTTTCTAACTTTATTACATTCGCCAGAAATTATTAAATATCTTGCTAAGGCGTATCTTTGAAGAAATATTAAGCAAATAACAAATGCAATAATTGCCAAGCATAAAGCTAATATGTATCCAAAAGGAATTAAAACTTTATTATTAACTTTATTTTGGTAGACAGTTGCTAAAATTGACCAACTAAAGATTAATATAGATGGTGAAAAAATTAGTATGGTCCAAAAAATTTTTCTTAAAAAAAGCTGCAAAGAAATGTACCAACTGAGTAATACTTTTTTAAAGCTAGAAAAATAAGAAAATATGTTTAAAAAATCGCTATTTTTGTCAGAAATTACAGAATAATTCCAATCTACAATACCATTTTTTAAAACAGAATTTATTAAACAATATATTAACCCAACTAAAAATGATGTTAATATAAACATTAGCTCTGAGACTGGTAAAGAGGATAATGACATGTTGTTGAGCTTAATGAAAATTAAGTTATTGAAAAGGTCAATAATGCTAAAATGTTCACAATGTGCAAAAGCTAATGTTCCTACTTCTATTATGTTCGAGATTCCAAATATTAAAAAGCAAGTTAAGCTTATTCCAATGGTTTTCAACCAATTACTTTTTAAAGCGGTTAAGGCATCAGATTTTATATTTTTATTAAAATTCATTTTTTTACACTCCCTTAACATTATTTTATTCTGAATAAAGTTTTAGCATTTAAATTTGTTATGTCTGCTATTTTTTGAGAGGGTTCATTTTTAATTTGAGAAATTTTTTCTATGACAAACGGTAACATTGAAGAATTACAAACCTTACCACGGTACGGCTCAGGGGCCATATATGGACAATCTGTTTCGATTAATATTTTTTCTATAGGCATAATTGAAATTGTGTTTAACTGTTTTACATTATTTTTAAATGTTATTACTCCAGTAAACCCTAAATAAAAATTCATGTTTAATAATATTTTAGCAATTTCTGTACTACTTGAAAAGCAATGAACAACACCATTTAATTTGAATTTTTTTAATATTTCTATGGTGTCTTGGTCAGCATCACGAGTGTGAATTATAACAGGCATCTTAAGCTCGTGAGCTAGTTCTAATTGCTGATTAAATATTTTTTTTTGCAATTCTCTAGAAATTGAATTATTGAAGTAATCTAAACCAATTTCTCCAATTGCAACAACTTTTGGTTGCTTAGATAGTTCTTCTAAAGTTAGCAAATAATCATCTGGTAAAGTTTCAGCGTCATAGGGGTGCACACCTACTGAAGAAAATATATAACTATATTTTTGTGCAAGCTCAGCACTTTCATAAGATTCTTTAAGGTTTGTGCCAACATTTATTACTTTGTTTATGCCATTTGAATTTAAAGAGTTTAAAAGTTCTTCTCTATTTGAATCAAATTTGCTGTCATTGTAATGTGCGTGAGAATCAAAAATATTATTTAACATTTATTCATTATCTATTCTAGGGAATAGAAGCTCCTTTTTACCGGTTTCTAATTCTTTGCCTAAAAGTCCCCATTTGTCGCTATCTTCCCAATTTAAGATGCTTGATTGCATATTAATTTGAGATTGTATTTTTTTGCAAATTTCTGGCATGAACGGAGAAAGTAATGTGGAAGTTATGCGAATTGATTCTGATAAATTATAAAGAACACAAGCTAACCTATTTTTTTGATTTTCAGATTTTGCAAGTATCCATGGTGTGGTTTCGTCAATATATTTGTTAGCGCGTGATGTAATTTTGAATATTTGAGTTAGTGCATTTGAAAATTGTAAGTTATCAAGATTTTGTTCAACAATTTGTTTTGAACTTAAACAGGTTGATTTCAAATCATCATCAAAATCTCCATGTTCATGTGTGGAAATTAATTTTCCGTTAAAATATTTATCAATCATAGAAACTGTTCTAGAGACCAAGTTACCTAAATTGTTTGCTAAATCAGAATTATATCTGTTAATTAAAGATTGTGTATCAAAATTGCTATCTGCACCAAATGGAATCTCTCTTAATAAATAATATCTTATAGAATCAACGCCATATTTGTCACACAAAACCACGGGGTCAACAACATTGCCTTTAGATTTTGACATTTTATCTCCATCAAACAATAACCACCCGTGAGCGAATATTTTTTTAGGCATAGGAAGCTCTAAAGCCATTAACATAGCAGGCCATACAATAGTGTGAAACCTTACAATTTCTTTAGCCATTAAATGTATGTCGCATGGCCAAAATTTATCAAAATCATTATATTTGTTGTTTTGGTAACCTAGAGCTGTAATATAGTTGGTTAGAGCATCTATCCAAACATATATTACATGTTTGTTATCAAAAGGGACAGGAATACCCCATTTGAATGAAGATCTGGAAACGCATAAATCTTCAAGACCAGGTTTTATAAAATTGTTTATCATTTCATTCATTCTAGATTGTGGCTGGATGAAATCTGGGTTGTTTTTATAGAGCTCAAGTATTCTGTCAGAAAATTCACTGAGTTTGAAGAAATATGCTTCTTCGCTTGCATCCATAACCTCGCGTCCACAATCAGGGCATTTGCCGTCTTTTAATTGACTTTTAGTCCAAAAAGCTTCGCAAGGTGAACAATATTTACCAGAATACTTTCCTTTATATATAAAGCCTTTGTCGTATAAAGTTTGAAATATTTTTTGTACGCTTTCTTCATGGTAATCATCAGTAGTTCTTATAAATCTGTCATAAGATATATTCATTTTGCTCCAAAGCTGTTTTATCGAATCAACAATGTTATCTACATATTCTTTTGGTTCAATACCAGCTTTTTTAGCTACTGTTTCAATTTTCTGCCCATGCTCATCTGTGCCGGTTACAAACATAACATCAAAACCACGAAGCCTTTTGTATCTGGCTATTGTGTCGGCGGCAACAGTAGTGTATGTGTGCCCTATATGTAATTTGGCAGATGGAAAATAAATTGGAGTAGAAATATAAAATTTTTCGTTCGGCATAAAAATATCTCCTTTTATTTAAGTTTATATTAATTTATTTCACTAAAATAATTATATCATAAATCAATAAAAAATAAAAGGTAGTAATTTATTATTTTGCAAAGAATATTAGTTAAATTATTTTTTTGATTTTTTAGAACATTATTGACATATAATAGCTGTACTCATATTGAAAATATGGTTAATAAAAAATAAACATGGTGTTTATTATGAAAATGCACCTCTAGAAGTGACTAACTTTTGTGGGTGGATTAATTTTAGTGCAGTTATATTTTTGGATAATGAATATGTTATGTAAAAAATGAGGTAATTATACTGAAATCCAAGCTATCAAATTAACAGGTGACCTTTTATAAAATTGATATTAATTTTTATAAA
>CAYPLT010000008.1:0-18244 GCA_964411695.1 uncultured Candidatus Soleaferrea sp. | reverse complement strand
AGGATGTGAATATAAATTAAATGATGATAATAATACGGCGACATTAATAAAAGGTGACCTAACGCAACAAACAGTTGTAATACCTCAGTATGTAGAAAAAGATAATAAAAACTACAGAGTCACAGAAATAGGTGTATGTGCTTTTTATAATTGTACAAACTTAACAGAAGTAACTCTGCCTGAAAGTGTAACGAGCATAGGTAATGGTGCTTTTTATAATTGTAAAAACTTAACAGAAATAACTATACCTGGAGGTGTAACAAGCATAGGTGCTTGTACTTTTTGTGATTGTGAAAAATTAGAAAAAGTAGATTTGCCTGAAAATTTAAAAAGCATAGGTATAAGTGCTTTTTTGGGTTGTAAAAACTTAACAGAAGTAACTCTGCCTAAAAGTGTAATGAGCATAGATGATAGTGCTTTTTTGGGTTGTAAAAACTTAACAGAAATAACTATACCTGGAGGTGTAACAAGCATAGGTGCTTGTACTTTTTGTGATTGTGAAAAATTAGAAAAAGTAGATTTGCCTGAAAATTTAACAAGCATAGGTGGTAGTGCTTTTGCAAATTGTAAAAACTTAACAGAAATAACTATACCTGGAGATGTAACAAGCATAGGTGAATATGCTTTTGCTAGGTGTGAAAGCTTAACAGAAATAACTATACCAGAAGGTGTAAAAAGCATAGGTGAATATGCTTTTTATGCATGTGAAAAATTAGAATCAATAGAGATATCAGAAGGTGTAGAAAAAATAGGTGAATATACTTTTTATAAATGTAAAAGCTTAAAAGAAATAAAATTGCCTGAAAATTTAAAAAGCATAGGTGATAATGCTTTTGATGGATGTACAAATTTAAAAGAAATAAATATACCTACAAAAGCGCGGTGTAAAACAAGGTTAGTTGAAATGGGACTAGAAAAGAAAATAGTTGAGGTAGAAGCAATGTAGGTGAAAGCATCTATAAATAATTTATTAAATAAAAAAATATAGGCTAAAAATCGAAAATGGTGTAAGAAAAGTAGATTTTTAGTCTTTTTTACATAATTGTTGAAAATAAAAAAAATTTTAAAAATTTTTTCTTTTAGCTATTGACAAATAAGTAAAAAAATGATAATATATTTATGTGAAAAGTTTATGACGCTTATTGTAGTTAAATTATAAATATAAAATTTTTAGTCTAAGATTAATAAAAACAATGTAAATGAAAATTAAAAATAAGTTTTGTAAATTTGAAAATTTAAAAATAAAATATAAATTAAAGGAGAGATATAGTTATGAAGCATAATAATAAAAAAATCGTAGCTGGAATTATGGCAGGATTTTGTGTATTAAGCTCACAAACTTTGGCACAATATGGATTGTTAGTAGGTAATGGAGGTAAAATAGCAAAAAATTCATCTAGCTTACAGGCTTTTGGTGCCTCAGGAGAAGAAGATGTTATTGGCAACTTAACATATGAAGGATGTAAATATGAATTACATGATGATAATACGGCGACATTAATAGACGGTAAACATGCGAAAAACATAGTGGAAATACCTCAGTATGTAAAAAAAGAAGGTAGAGAGTACAGGGTCACAAAAATAAATGATCGTGCTTTTCATTCTTATACAAACTTAACAGAGATAACTATACCAGAAGGTGTAACAGAAATAGGCACATCAGTTTTTTATTCTTGTAACGCATTAAAATCAATAACTTTGCCTACAAGTCTAACAAAAATAGGTAATGCTACTTTTAGTTATTGTACAAATTTAACAAAAATAAATATACCTAAAAATGCGCAGTTTAAAAAAAGGTTAATGGAGATGGGACTAGAAAGTAAAATAAATGAGGTAGATATAAAAAAATTGGATGACACAAGCATGTGTGATGGATGTAAATATGGATTAAATGATGATAATAATACGGCGACATTAGAAGACGGTAGAAATGCGAAAAACACAGTGGAAATACCTAAATTTGTAGAAAAAGATGGTAAACAGTACAAGGTAACAAGCGTAAAAGAGAAAGCTTTTTGGATGAATAAATACTTAACAGGAGTAACTCTGCCTGAAAGTGTAACGAGCATAGGTGCTCATGCTTTTTATGCTTGTGAAAACTTAACAGAAATAACTCTGCTTGCAAATAATGGAGAAAAAATAGGTAAATATGCTTTTGCTTTGTGTACCAAATTAAAAAAAGTAGTTATGCTTGGAAGTTATCAAGCAATGCCAAAAAATGTTTTTGATGGAAGTGCAACAGACGTAGAAATGATCAGTATGGACATAGACGCAATGCAAAAATTCTTCAATGAAAGTGCACTAAATAATTTATTTAGTAGCAATAATGTATTTGAATTAGATGCCAAAAACAAGTTTGCAGGATGTGAATATAAATTACATGATGATAATACGGCGACATTAATAAAAGGTGACCGAACGCAAGAAACAGTTGTAATACCTCAGTATGTCAGAAAAGATAATAAAAAATACAGGGTCACAAACATAGGTAATGGTGCTTTTGCTAGGTGTGAAAGCTTAACAGAAATAACTATACCAGAAGGTGTAAAAAGCATAGATGAAAAAACTTTTCTTAGATGTAAAAATTTAAAATCAATAACTTTGCCTAAAACTCTAACAAACATAGGTCAAGGCGCTTTTGCTTGGTGTACAAGCTTAACAAAAATAACTATACCAGAAGGTGTAACAAGCATAGGTAATAGTGCTTTTGCTAGTTGTCTCAACTTAGACTCAATAACCATAAAGGGAACTAAAACCGAAATATGTAATTATGCTTTTAATGGATGTGAAAAATTAGAATCAATAGAGATATCAGAAGGTGTAGAAAAAATAGGTGATGGTGCTTTTGCTAGGTGTACAAGCTTAACAAAAATAACTATACCAGAAGGTGTAACAAGCATAGGTAATAGTGCTTTTGCTAGTTGTCTCAACTTAGACTCAATAACCATAAAGGGAACTAAAACCGAAATATGTAATTATGCTTTTAATGGATGTAAAAATTTAAAATTAATACGTATACCTACAAATGCGCAGTGTAAAGACATGTTAATTAAGATGGAACTAGGAGATAAAATAGTTGAGGTAGAAGCAATGTAGGTGAAAGCATCTATAAATAATTTATTAAATAAAAAAATATAGGCTAAAAATCGAAAATGGTGTAAGAAAAGTAGATTTTTAGTCTTTTTTACATAATTGTTGAAAATAAAAAAATTTTAAAAATTTTTTCATTTATAAATTTCTAATTTGGCGCCTAATTTTTTTAATACTTGCCAAAATTCACGGTAAGATTTGCTAACAGACTCAGAACCCAAAATCGTAATTGGCTCAATGCACATAAGTCCGGCAATGGCCAGAGCCATTATAATTCTGTGGTCGTTATAACCATCTAAACATACGCCACCTTTTAACTTGCCATTTCCGTTTATAAAAATTTGATTTTCGTTATATTTTATTTTGGCGCCCATTTTTTTTAATTGTTCACATATGGCTTCTAGCCGGTTAGATTCTTTAATTTTTAAACGTTCAATGTTATAAATTTGAGCGTTTATTTTTTTGTAAACAATCAGTATTACTAAAATTGGTACTAAATCTATGCAATTAGCAGCGTCAATTTTAATTTCTTTCATCCCAGGTGAAGTTTCTATTTTTTTTATAATATCTTCTATAATTTTGTCGCCCTGTAAAGATTTGGAATTTAAATTACTTATTTTAAGATTTGGTGAATTGAGATTTTGGGCAACTAAAAAGTTGGCCCCTAACGAGTAGTCTCCTTCTGGGTTTATGATTGCGCTTTGGAATTTTTGATTGGTAGGTACTAAAAATTTATTTTTATATTTTAAGATTTTAATGTTGAATTTTTGTAGCGTATCTATTGTTATATCAACATATTGTTGTGATTGCAATCTAGAAGTTAGATTAACAGTAGCAATTTTATTTGTTTTGGTTTGAAGCAAAGGCAAAGAAATTAAAAGCCCACTAACATATTGTGAACTTATGTTTCCGCTTAAATAAAAATCTAAGCCAGAAAGTTTACCGCTAGAAGCAATTTGGCAGTTTTTTAAATTATAAATATAGTTTACGCCATGTCTTTGTAGTTCGTTGGTTAATTCTAAAAATGGTCTGTTTATTAAATTTTCATGCAAACCAAATGTGGTGTTTATTCCTAAAACTGCACACAGTGACAGTAAGAATCTAAAAACAGTGGCAGATTGGTTGCAACTGATATTAGCATCTGTTAGATTACAATATTGTCCACCAGTAATTGTTAAAGAATAATTATTTGCTTCTTTTTCTTTTGAAATGCTAATATTGGCACCTAAATTCACCATAGCATTTATGGCAACTTCCACATCTTCAGGGAGAGAAACATGTTTAATTTGTGTTATACCTTTAGCTAAACCTGCGCAAATAACAGAGCGTATTATCTGACTTTTTGAACTTGGTATTTCTACGCATCCGTTTAATGATGATCTAAAAATTTTTATTACCATATATCTCACCTTTAGTAAAGAGTTTTGATATTATTATATCATAAAAATTATGTTGTGAAAAGGTTTTAAATCTAACATCTTTTAAACATAGTTAAAGAATAAAGTATCTATATTTGGTAAAGAATATAATTAAAAGAATCTAATTGATGTAAAAACAATAATCAAAAAATTAACTAATAAGGTGAATTATGAATAATTTGGTAAAAAGTTCTGTTTATGTAATTTGTGGATTGATTTTATTAGCGTTTGCTTTTAAATTTGCTTTTTTTAAAAATAAAAATTCAGATGAAAAATTAGTTGAAAATTCAATAAATGTTACAACTTCTCAGCCAGTAGAAGAATATAAATATCTTTTAAAAGAATTTAATGGTAAGTTAGCTGTATTTGAAAATGGTGAAAAATCACCAAAGATGATATTTGATGTTTCTATAGATAGCTTGCCGGAAGTTGATGCGTTGGATTTAAAAAATGGGTTGAAAATAAAAAATGAGAAAGAATTAAATGACAGAATTGAAGATTTTATAAGCTGATTTTTAAAGGAATGATGAGGTTAATGCAGAAAAAAATAATTTGTCTATATTCAATGATTGCATTTTTATTAACGATAATTTTTTATAGACTTTATTATATATCTCAAAATAAAAATTTTGCTATGGTGAGTGAAAGGCAGTCAAGTTATATTTTAGATGTAGGCGATAAACGTGCGATGATATATGACTGCAATTTTAAGCCATTAGTTAACACTCAAAATGAGATATTTGCTGCAGTTGTTCCTTCGCCTAGAACTTTAACAACAGTTGCGCCTTTTGTAAAAGGTGAAAATAAAGATGAGATGATGCGTAAAATTAAATCTGGTAAACCTTTTTTAATAAAAGTTGATAATTACAACATTTATAACGACGGCATAGAAGTCATCAATATAAAAAAGAGGTATAATAATGACCAGTTAGCTACTCATATTATAGGCTATACAAACGGTTTAGATGATGGCGTTTGTGGAATAGAAAAATCTTATAACAATTTTTTGAAGCAAAATACGCAAAAAATAAAAATTAAATATAAAATTAATGCTCGGCAAGACGATTATTCTCAAGCGTTACCTTTGGTAGATTATGGAGATAAAAATAACCATTATGGAGTAGTTTTGACGTTAGATAGAAGAATACAGCAGATAACAGAAAATGCTACAAAAAATATAGGTAAAGGTGCAGTTGTTGTTATGGACGCTCAGAATGGAGATTTAAAAAGTGTAGTGAGTTTACCAACTTATTCACCGCTGAATGTTGAAAATTATTTAAGTGATGTTAACAGTCCATTAATTAATAGAGCTTTTTGTGCTTACAATGTTGGGTCTACATATAAGCTGTTGGTTTCTTGTGCGGCATTGGAAGAAGATTATGATAGGTTTATTAATTTTAAATCAACTTGTGTAGGTTGTAAGCAATTAGATTCTAATGTTTTTAAGTGCCATTTTTTAGCTGGACATGGTACTATTGGTATGAGGAAAGCACTTGAAATATCTTGCAACCCTTATTTCATTGATTTGGCATTGAATGTTGGCCCGATGAATATTGTTAGTCTTTCTAAAAATTTGGGTTTTGGCAGACCGGATGTTTTAGCTAATGGTATTGCAACTCAAGCTGGTTCATTACCTGATAAAACTGAATTGATTACAAAATCTGATGTGGCAAATTTAGGGTTTGGGCAAGGTAAGCTTATGGCTACACCGCTACAAATAGCAAAAATGGTAGCAATGGTAGCAAATGATGGGTATTTAGTAGCACCTAGGTTAGTAAAGGGTACTTCAGATAAAAGTGGAAAAAAGATAGAAAAAGAAACTAGGCATATTGGGCAAACAAAAATAATTTCTGCCAAAACAGCACGAATGGTGAAAGACATGATGGTTTCTGTAGTTGAACATGGAAGTGGAAAAAAAGCAGAACCATTTACAGGTGGTGCAGGCGGAAAAACAGCATCAGCTCAAACCGGGCAGTGTAGAGATGAAGATGGTAAAGAAGAAATTGTACATGCTTGGTTTGCTGGATTCTTTCCTGTTGCAGAGCCTAAATATGTGGTTGTAGTGTTAGTTGAAGATGGAGAATCTGGTGGAGATATAGCTGCACCGATTTTTAAAGAAATTGCTGATGGAATTCTTTCTATGAACAATGTTAAGCAGTCTGTTTTTGGAAGAAGTCAAGATATTGGAATTTCTAAAATAGAATCTGAATAATAAAAATTTATGTTAAATAATTAGTGAAATTAATAACAACAAAAAAACTGTGTCTTCAGCATTTAGACACAGTTAATTATTGTCGCCAGAATCAATAACAGTGAAGGTGGTTTATTGAGTGATTATAGTTTAGGAGTGTGTGCATATAAGCTCAGCTGTAATATGCCTTAATTGGTTTTGATCAAAAGAAGAAATCTTCTATAAGGTCATTTAAAATTAAAATTGATACATCATGTTGATTGCACAAATTAATAAATTCCTCTATTTTATCTAATTGTGTAGTAACATTTTTTATAACTATATTATTTAGAAGATTGGTTGTTTGAATTCCATAAGATTTTATTAACTTAGCGTCTTCTGTAAATATTTGCGATTTAAATATTTTATAAATAAAATGTTTAGTTTCCAATTTTGTGCTCCTTTTAATAATGTGATAAATTATCATATTTATATTGTACCTTTATATTATACATTACAATAATTGAAAATAAAAGAATTTTATTTCGCCGATATTCGACAAATAAAGACAAACATGGAAACAATTTACAGATAGATTCTGATTATATCAAACTAAAACCATAAGAGAAATTTATCATAAAAGAATATAACATACTTTATATATTAATAAATTTAAATGTTATAAAATATTATTAAAGTAAATTTTTTAATAATGCAATCATGTTTTTTTTGTAAAATTCAACTCCTGGTTGGTCAAATGGGTTGACTCCAAGCAAGTAGCCAGAAATTGCACAAGCTTTTTCAAAAAAGAATATTAAATAACCTGCGTTAAATTCATCAAGTTTTGGCACTTCTAAAATAATGTTAGGTACTCCACCTTCGCAATGAGCTGCTACTGTACCTTCAAAAGCACACCGGTTTACTTCAGACATATTGCGGTTAGCGAGAAAGTTTAGCCCATCAAAATTAGAAGGGTCATTATTAATAAAAATGTCTGTGGATGGAGTTTTAACATTTATGACTGTTTCAAATAAAATTCTGCTACCATCTTGAATGTATTGCCCTAATGAATGAAGGTCAGTTGTGAAGTTTACAGATGAAGGGAAAATGCCTTTGTGGTCTTTACCCTCACTTTCACCAAAGAGTTGTTTAAACCATTCACAGAACATTGACAAACAAGGGTTATAATTGACTAATAGTTCGATCAACTTACCTTTTCTGTATAAACAGTTTCTTAAAGCTGCATATTTATAGCAGTCATTTTTTTCTATTGAAGGATTATTGTAATCATGCATAGATGCTTTGGCGCCATTTAATAACTCATAAATATCTATACCAGCTACGGCAATTGGTAATAAACCAACCGCTGTTAATACAGAAAACCTACCGCCTACATTGCTTGGAATAGAAAATGTTTGGTAATTGTTTTGATTAGCTAAAGTTCTTAAATTGCCTTTGTGTTCATCAGTGGTGACGTATATTCTTGATTTTGAACCTTCAACGCCATATTTTGACTCTAAAAATTTTCTAAAAATTCTAAATGCAATACCGGGTTCAACTGTTGAACCAGATTTTGATATTACATTTATAGAAACATCTTTATTTTTGCATATTTCTAAAATAGACTCCAAATATGATGGTGATAGATTTGTACCAACAAAATAAATTTTTGGAGTTTCTTGGGTAAGATCGTTGTATAGAGGAGACTTTAACATTTCTATTATTGCTCTTGCGCCAAGGTATGATCCCCCAATGCCTATAACTATTAAAACATCAGAGTTACTTTTAATTTTTTGTGCAACATCGTTAATAGACTCTAAAGTTTTATTGGATATATTTTTTGGAAAATCAATCCAACCTAAAAAGTCATTTCCTGGCCCAGTTTTGTCTGTGAGCAGTTCATGAGCTTTATTAATAAAAGGAGACATATTGGATAATTCATTACTTGACACAAATTGTTCTGCATACTTAGTTAACATCTTTAAAGACATTTATAAATCACGCACCTTTATTTAATTTTTTAATATTTACTACTTTAATGTAGATATTTTAATAAAATATTATCTTACATTAATATTTTATATTATTTTCATATATTTTTCAATTATTGATAAAAATTTTTTTTATAAAATTTGCATTATGTTTTGCATAAATATTAAATTTATAAATTGATAGTAGAAAAACAAATTGCCATTATATACCATATTTGTGCGTATATTCGATTATTCATATTAATATAATTATAATTTTAGAGAAATAATAAAAAAAATAGTAATAATAACTTTTGTTCACAAAATGTTCACAATTTAAAGTGGTAAACATGGTATACTAAAAATAGTATTTATATGTATATAATTTTTCAACAAAATTCATTTAAATAAATTCTAAATAGATATTTTTGTATAAAGGCTCATTATTAAAGCAAATGGAGCTGAAAAATATGGATGTTAAACAATATATAAAAAAATATAAGTTGCTGATAGATTTAATTTTAATTTATTATTTAAAAAATAATTTTAATTATGAATTTTCTGATAATACATTATTGAATTATTTTAATAATAATGTTGATTTAAATTGCAACAACTTGAAAAATAAAATTTTAAATGAGTATAGAGAAATTTCAGATTTTGAAGAATTAGAAGGAAATATCTATTTGCCATTTAGAAAAATTTTTAAAATATTTAATTTTAATTTATTTGGTAAATTTTGTTTCTGCTTAGGGTTATTTAGCGGTATTGATTCTAAATACAAAATGGTTATTGCTACATTGCAAAATTTTTGCAATGATGAAGTTACTTTGAGTTTAGTTGCAGATATTTTTAAATTTTTAGAACTTGATTTTTTAGATTTTTTAAGTGATTTTAATGAAATGCAACTTACTATTTTAGGGTT
The DNA here is from genome assembly GCA_964411695.1 of uncultured Candidatus Soleaferrea sp. GTDB lineage: Bacteria > Bacillota > Clostridia > Oscillospirales > Ruminococcaceae > RGIG8779. The sequence goes on along the minus strand of CAYPLT010000008.1, from coordinate 8,671 downwards.
AGACAGTGAAGAAAATAAAAATAAACCGTTAATGGAAAAGGTAATATCTATTAATTCTAAAATCCAATCTGTGATTTATGAATTTGATGAATTTAATGATAATAAAACATATTTAGTACATGATTATGATTTTGAATTGATAGATGAAGTTGAATTGTTGCCTGAAATTGATGAATTTTTCTACAATCTATTTTCTGATAATAAATTAAATAACAATAGAATTAATATTTTGGTAATTAATGGACGCAAAGGAAGTGGAAAACGCACGCAAATTTGGAATGTGTCTTATCAATATAAATTAAGGCCTATTTTAATAAATTTTAAAAATTTAATGCGTTTAGAACTTAATTTGCAAATTGTAGAACTGAAAAATTTCATAATTGATGCTTACACTTTAGGTGGGTTTTTATGTTTTTATGATTTTAAATTGGAAAAAGAAAATAAAGATAATTTTAAATTTATATTTTCTTTTTTGCAAAATTATCTACCGTTTGCAGTTGTTTTAACAGAAGATTTACAGCTTAATATAGAGTACATGAGTGATGATAAAATTTTAATTTATCATGCTAAAATCCCTGATTTAACAGAAAGAAAGAGGCTTGCATATTGGCAAAAATTTTTAGTTGATAAAGAAATTACATTGAGTGATTATGAAAAGCTAGCCCGAGGTTTTGTTCTAACAGTTGGAGACATCAAAAATATTTGTTTGAAATATTGTGCTTTAAAAGGCAAAGATTATTTTGAAAATTTGTTACTTCTAAGAAAATTATGTATTGACTATAGTAACTATAATTTTGGTCAATTAGCGATAAGAGTTAACTATAATATTACTTGGGATGATATTATCTTAAATTTAAATTCTAAAGAAAAACTTAAAGAAGTTTGCAACAGAATTAAATATAAAGATGAGATTTATGAAGAGTGGGGCTTTAACAAAAAAATTAAATATGGTAAAGGTACTTCAGTTTTATTTTATGGCCCTTCTGGAACTGGAAAAACAATGGCAGCAAGTGTTTTATCTAGCTCTTTGGGGTGTGAACTCTATAAAGTGAATTTGCCGCAAATAGTTGACAAATATGTTGGGGAAACAGAAAAAAATTTAAAAAATATTTTTGATGTAGCGACAAAAACAAATGTTATATTATTTTTTGATGAAGCTGATGCAATTTTTTCCAAAAGAACAGATGTTACAACATCTAATGATAAATATTCAAATGTTGAAGTTGCATATTTGTTACAACAAATAGAAGAGTATGAAGGAATAATTATTTTAGCAACTAATTTTTTATCTGGGTTTGACGAGGCGTTTAAGAGAAGAATAGATTTTATTATAAAATTTGATCTACCAGATAAAGACAGTAGGCTGTTATTATGGCAAAAATCTTTTCCAAGACAAACTAAGCTGGCAGAAGATGTTGATTTTTTGAAATTGGCAGAAAAATATGAGTTGACAGGAAGTAGCATACAGTCCGTTGCAGTTTCTGCTGCATTTTATGCAATTAAAGATGAAAAATATGTATGTATGAAACATATTAAAAAAGCGTTGATAGCAGAATTTGAAAAGAATGGTAAAGCTTTTTTAGATGAAGATTTTGATACGTATTAAGTTTTTATTATTTGCTTTTAAAGGAAAGAATTTTATTTGAATAAAGTGAAAGATAAATTATATTCTAAAGACAGTGAAATCATAAAAAAACGGCAAAATGTTATATTGAGACCAGTTGAGCGAGGAAAATCTTTAAACCATAAGTCTAAATATTACAATTATTATATAAAATATTTTTCTAGTGAAACTAATAAAGCAAAAGATATTAATGAATTACAAGATGTTTTAAAAAAAACAATTAGTTTAAAAAATATTTTAAATACTAATGGTTTTGAGAATAATATATTAAAAATTAATGAAGGGTTAAATTACATTAATAAAATTTCAAAATCATCTCATAATGTAAATATTTTAGATGAATTTGTCAAGGCTTTTGTTAATAAATATAAAACTGTTTTAAAAAAAATTAATAGTAATTTGTATAGTTTAAACCATTTAAAACAAAATGTACTTATTAATTTTTATAGAGACAAGTCACCGGAATTAATTTCAAAAGATATTATATTTAGTGTTTTAAGCAATAAATCTCAAACGTTAAAAGATTATCAATTATTTAATTCTGGGTTAGTAAATTGGCTAGTTAATTGTATCTATCAAAATAATAATAAATTTGTGAGTGAACGAAATGAAAAATCGATTAGAAAAATTAATAATTTAAATAGCGAAAGTAGTATTCCTTATATGGGCAGAGATATTGGTTTTTATACACAATTAAACATATTACACGACAGAAAAAAGCAAGTAGAGCGAGAAAGATATAATGAATTGTTAATTTTAAGCAAAAAGCATAATTTGAAAATTCAGGCAGGTAACCATCAAAAGCAATTGAATAAAATAAATAAATTTAAGAAAAAACCGGTTTTTGAAAAAAAAGACATTACGCCGAGTTATAACAATAGAATGACTTATGAAGAAAGATTGTATGAGAAACTTGAAATACATTACAATAAAAAATATCTTAAAATAGATGATCAAGAAAGAGCTTATATTAACAATCACAGCCAAATGATGCAGGAAAAAAGTAAGTGTTCAATTAGTAGTGATGAAAAATATTATATTCAGCAACATTTTAACAAAATGTATAAATTGAATTTTATAAAATTGTGGGCAAGCAAAACCATATCTCCCGTTATGGTGCAAAATCAAAATAGTGAAAATCAGAAAAATTTTATAAATTATATACTAAATATAACTGCTAAAAAAGCAATATATATAGCTGGATTAAGACCAGGAAATAATTTATTAGATATAAAAGAAAATTATGTTAAATCTATTAAGTCTTTAACGAATTTAAATGAAGGCGAAATGGTAAATGGATTTAAAAATGTTAAAGTTTCATCGTTTCAAAAAAATAATAATGTAAAGATAGTTATTACAGACCAGAATAAAGATTCTTAATAAATAAAGTGTGATTTTATAAAAAAGGAGAGCATTTATAATGAACGATAATAAATATTACCCTTTTGAAAGAAACAGGTATTACTATGGAAAGCTACTTACAACCAATGATTTAGAAGCTGAGCAAAAATACATTAATAGCAAACGTAAATTCATTAATAAAGTGATGTTTGGCGTTGGTAAAATTTGTGGTCTGAATGTTTATAAAATTAATGAAGATACACTAATGCTGGAATCTGGTTTTGCTATTGATGGTTTAGGAAGAGAGATTGTTGTGGGACAGTCTGAAGTTAAAAAACTTTCGGCTATTGATGGCTTCTATGATGTGAAGTCTGAAAAAATGATTTTAACCATTGAGTATAACGAATTTTTTACGCAACCGGTTTATGCTTTAACAGATAATCAAGATGGAAAAGAATATGAATACAACAGAATACATGAAGATTTTAAATTAAAATTAAAGGATGGCGATAATACAAATATTAATAACCTAGAGTTGAAAGAAAACTTAATATACAATAGGGAAATATATAGTGATGAAAATTATAAGATTTCAATTCAAATGCCTAAAATGGCTTCTTTAAAATCTGATTTTAAATTTATAACTCAAATAGAAAAATTATCTGCAACAGATGAAAAATTAAATTTGAAATTTTGTTTGAATATAGCTGGTTTTATCAATGACGAAAATAATGAAAAATTAATAGTTAATATTAAGGATTTGTCTTTGCAAAATGGAAAAAAACACATAGATGAAAGATGGATTAAACCTAATAATGTTTCGTCTAAGAATGAAAATGCTTTTATGATAAAGAAAAATGAAGTAGAAATAGGTATAGGTGATAAAAAATATGAAATAAAAGATAACATAGTTTTACCGGTTATCGTTAGTGAAAGTGACCCAATAGAGTTAATAAAAACTAAAGTAAAGAATGAAAACTTAGAGAATGTTATGAGTGCTAAGGCAGACAGCGATATTGTTTTAGCTATTATTGATGTAATGAATATTGGTGACAGTTGTGTAATAAAAAATGTAGAAGTGCCACCTGAAAATAAATATTCTGTACAAATGCCAGCGCAAACTCCTTATATAGAAAAAATTAGTAGCTATTATTTAAAACAGAATGTACCGTTTAAGAATAAAACATTAATTCAAATAGATGAAGACAACAACGAAAATGCTGATTTGGAATTTAGAAAAAGAATAAATACAGTTGTTTCATCTGGAATTTTTGAAATGCCACTGGGATTGAATGTTAAAGCAAATAAAACAATTTTATCTGATGAAATTATGCATAATTTAGGCAAAGGCGATGTGTGCGTAGATGTGGGTTTTGAATTTGTGGTTTCTTCATCAGATAAAAAAGACAGTTATGAGAAAAAAATTATTTTTGGAAACCCGGAAATTTTTAAAGATGAAGGCATAGATGTTGCAGATGTAACCTCGGCGGTTGAGGTTTTATGTGAAAAAGGAACATTTATTGTTGGTTTACAGTTTAATAAGTCGGTTAGTTTGGCAAGTATTAAAATAAGGTGGTTTGCATATAGACGTTTAGATATGGCTCAAGAGGTTCAAAATGATAATGGGAAGATGAAGGGAATATATGTAAAACAAGACACTGTTAAGTTAGCTCCGAATGATGTGCATTTTTTTGAAATTGGGTTTAAAAATATGAATCCAACAACGTTGAGATATGAGGTTATAGACAAAAATGGAGGAGACATTAATGAAAATGGGTTTTATACGGCCCCTGGTGAAGAGGGAGTATATGAAGTAAAGATATCTTGTATTAATGAACCTTCAATATTTACATTTGCTTATGTAATAGTTATGAAGAAAGAAGCTGAGTAATTATGATTGTAGGCGCAGGGAAGAAATTAAAAATTGTTAGAGAAGTGTTAAATAACAATATTAATAAAATATATATATGCGAAAATATAGGAGATAAATATGATAATGAATATTATACATTAATTAGAATTTATGATGACAATGTAATTAAAGATGTGTTAAAAGTTGTTTATGATAAAGACGGTAAAATTAAATTGCCTGATGATATATTTAAAGGGTTATTTGTGGATGTTGATACACTGAATATTTTAATAACTTACAAGGAGCCAAGAAAAATATTTTTATATTTAAAGTCATATATGACATCAGAGTATTCACAGTATATTATTATCAAGAATATGTTGTACCAATGTTTGGCATTAAGAGTAGAATACCCATTACTTTATTTGTTTTTAACCGCTGAAAATATAAATTTAGATGAAGATTTCAACATATTTTTTAATGGATTTTTGAATTTTGAAAAATTTAACGTAGATATAGATGAAAAAAAATGTGTTCAAAAATGTTGTGAAATAATTGATGGAATTTTAAATAGTAATCAGGAACTTGCAAACAAAAGTCATGTGAAAGCTATTAATTTGTTTATTAAAAAGAAACGCAATAATGTATACAAGAGAATAATAGATATTTATAATGATTTTAAAATACAAGAGAACAAATATAAGCAAACACAAAATAATATATTAGAGACTATCAAATTTAATATACAAAATGTATTTACAAGAAATTTTAAACTAATAATTGCATACGTGGGGTCGATTTTGATAATATTGGCGACAGTTATGTTTTTGTGCAATTTATTAAAGATGGATCTTCCTTTTACAAAATATAAAGGGCTGAACATAATAGGTACTGTTAATATGTCGCAACATTAAAATATAAATTAAGGAGAAAAGCACATATGAAATGGAAAAAAATAAGTATGCTCTTAATATGCATAGTTTTTGTTTATATTGCTTCTTTAATTGCAGGTTTTTTTGTGGCTAAAGGTGAGGTCTTCCCTATACAAGATTTGGAAATTATTGCACAAGATTTTAAAGATGGGTATTTTTACCTTATGAGAGCAGGAAGCAAAGATACAAGGGTATTACAAGTAGATTCTAATGGTGAAATTGTAGGCCAGAATATTATGAAAGTTTCTAGTCTATTTAATAATTATGTAATTGAATATGAAGGCAGTGCACTAGACATTGGTGATGGGTATTTATATTGTGTACGTAGGTTTATAGATGACACGACTATGCAGGTTATGCAAAGGGATATTGTGAAATTAGACACTCGAAATTTGTCGTCAAAGCCTGAAGTACTTCATTCATATAAACGGAATCAGTATGGAATGTTAAGTGTTACTAACATGATATATTTTAACAATAATTTATATGTCATTTTAATAAATGCAGATGGTTCTAATTTCTATATAGATGAAATAGGTACACAGCAGGATACAGGTAATGTAGTAGTTAATAGATTAATGGATGTTAGTGCACCAATAAATGACAAATTTACTAATGCTAGCTATACTCAAGATAATAAATCGGTTGCATTGACTAAAAGTGGAAGGGTTTATTTATATGACCGAGCTTACAATGCAGATATGATTTACCCGATATCTGAAGAAGTTAAAGAATATGCGGCATTTGTTGTAGTTAATAAATTAGATGGTTACATAATTGTTTATGATCAAGCTCAGAAACAACTTAAATATTTTAAAGAAGATTGTTGGCATGAAAAGTTTGATGAAAATTCTACTAAATTTGAAAATATGTTAAATGAACTTGCGCTGAAAAACAAGGAATATAACACGTTATACGTTAGTTTTGGAGAAAAAGAAGGAGATGTTTTAGCTTTAATTACAGATGTAAACTCTAGTGAAGATATTTGTAAAATTGTTGCAATTAATGGTGGAAAGCAACTGAAAGTTTTTAATGAAATTAAGCTAAGTACAAAGATACAGCTATATGAAGCTGTACAAAAATCATTAAAATATTTTTCTGTAGCTATAGGCTTATTACTTATTTTATATGGCATAGTTTATATAATTTTGCATGGTAAAAAAATTGCGTATAAATTTATTTTAATAATTATTCCAATTTTAACTGTGGCGTTCTGGATTCTATGCTATAAAGAAGTAAATAACAACAAACAAGTTGTTATGGACTTGAAATTAGCAAATGCTATTACAGTTAATCATGCAATATTGAACCATGTGGATAGTCATTTGGTAAGAGAGCTACGTGATAACAGAGATTCTTGTTGGAATGGAATTTACCAAACTGTTTATGATTCAATACAATTGCCGGCTGGTATAGGCTTTGATGATGTTAGTGGTCAGATGCTTTCTGAAAATAAAGTGGCTGGAGTAGATCAAAATTATATATACAATGAAATATTTTTAATTAAAGATGGAAGTTTATATACAGGAGTTTCTGATAAAACAGGTTACATGTTGCCTATGGGTACACAATATTTTGAAGGAACAGAAAAATTATTTGAAGTTTTAAAGAATACCGGTGTGCCACAAAATGGAACGATTGTTTCTAAAACTTACAGAGGTGGTTGCTACATTACGCCAATTATTGATGAAGGCGAAATGGTAGGAGTACTTTCTACAACATTTGATGTTTATACTTTAACTAAATTCGCATCTGACAGGATTAAAACATTTGTAAGAGTTGCAATCTATATTTTAGTGGCTATATGCATACCTGTGTTTTTTATGTTTAATATTATTTTAAAGCCCATAAAAGAGCTAGAGAAGGCAGTTAAGCGCTTAGCAAATGGAGATTATGATGTTAGGCTAATTGATACGCGAAATGATGAATTTTCTAGTATTAGAAATGGATTCAACAAAATGTGTGATCAATTAAGTGGTAATATTTACCGCATAAATAACATTAGCGATTCATATTTTAGATTTGTACCAAAACAAATGTTTACTATGCTAGAAAAACAAGATATATTAGATATTAAATTAGGAGATAAAAGAAAGCTTAACTGTATTTTAGTTACTCAAATTTTCCATAATTTAAATGAAATCGAATTGAATATTATGAAAAGTGAAAATGACAAGCTATTAAAACTTATTGATTTTAATAATAAATATTTTAATTGCGTTTACCAAGTTCTAAATGAAACAGACGGGTTATTGATGAACAATAATTTTAATTTAAATAAAATTGAAGTAACTTTTTTGAGCAGTGAACGTAATGCAGTGGAATACGCAATAAATGTTGTCAAAAAAATATCTAATATTGATTTTGGTGGAAATTATGGAATTTTAGATACATCTATTATCATATATAGAGATGACATTTTGTACAGTATTATTGGAGATGCTAAAAGGCTGTTTCCTTTAGTGCTTTCAACTCAAAAAAACCAAATAGATGACATTTTGTTAGATTTTAAATTTTCTGGTGCAAGAATTATTATTACAGAAGAAATTAAAAATGCTTTGGCTGATTGGAAAGAATTGAATGTTAGGTATATAGGTTATTCTTTAATTGATAATGGAGAAAAACGAATTAATATGTATGAAGTGTTAGACGGATGTAACCAAATAGTTAGACAGCAAAAAGAAAGTACTTTGACATTGTTTGAAAAAGCATTAGATTTATTCTATAAAAAAGATTTTTATTCTGCTAGAAATGAGTTTTCTAAAGTGGTTAAAAACAGCCCGTTAGATAAGGTGGCTGAATGGTATTTATTTTTAAGTCATAAATATTGTGATGAAAATATTACTAACTATAACTTGGCTCTTTATGGAGATAAAGATATTAAAAATTAATTTTATATTATATTCTATTGGTTATTGTAGG
>CAYPLT010000007.1:0-18735 GCA_964411695.1 uncultured Candidatus Soleaferrea sp. | reverse complement strand
AACACTTACATCATCAAAAATTAAAGCCCTATCGTTTGTTGTTAACTTCACCATAACATCTTCATTTTGGCTAATACCTAATATATTTGCATCTTCATTAGTCATATGAATATGCCTTTTAGCGATAATTACTCCTTCTGTTAATTCAATTTCTCCGGTAGGACCAACAATTTTACAGCTACCTGAATTTTTAACATCACCGGAAAGTCTAACAGGTGCTTTTATTCCCAAGCCTCTTGCATCTGTTAAAGAAAGTTCAACTTGAGATTTATTTCTAAACGGCCCTATAATTGTAACACTTTCTATAGATTTTTTAGGACCAATAATTGCAACTTTTTGATTACTTGCAAACTCACCAGGTTGTGATAATTCTTTTTTTACTGTCAGCTTAGCATCTTTTCCAAATAAAATTTCAAAATCATTTTCTGTTAAATGAACATGCCTAGCCGACGTCTCTACTAACACTTTCATTGATTTTATTCTCCTAATAAATTAATTACTTAACAAATTATTAATTATTTGTTCTCAACTTTTTGGCTTGCAGACTTCCAAAAAAGTAAAGAAATTAAAATTACTAAAATACAAACAATAAATACATATATAAATTTAGGGTTTTGAATTCCTCCATAAAGCATTATTCCGGAACCAACTATTGCCATAATTGGAGCTATATAACCAAAGAAAACGCCTTTAATCTCGCCACTGCTCTTTAATTGCATAACTTTTACATATAGCATTACATAAAGCAAATAGTTAACTACTGTTACAATTTCACAAAAATCAGAATTACCCATAAAATGGTGCTTTTTATCCAAATAATTTATATAAACACTAATTATGGAAACTATCAAAGCTACTATTCCTGAATAAATAGGTGACCCAGAAGTTTTATTAATTTGAGCAAATTTATCAGGTTTAGGGAACATTTTTCTCAACGACAAAGAATATGGCATTTGTATTAAACCCATTAAATTACCATTTAAAGTACCTAATACACATATCAAAATTGCTACAATAACAAATTTACCGCCAACTACTCCAAACAAGTTGGTTGCTGCATATGCCATATGTGCATCACCCATAGATACCATATTTTGTGGACCAACATACAAACTTATTCCCACAAAATAAGAAACATAAACAATTAATATGAATAACGGTGATAAAATTAATGCTAATGGCAAATTCTTTTTCGGATTTTCAATTTTGTGCGTTAATGAAGTAGCTACTATCCATCCTTCATAAGCAAAAGCTACAGGCATAATTGCTGATATCCAGCCAAATTGGTTTGTAGCTTGAACAACTTGAGAAGATGTCACAAAATTGCTAAAATCTCCAAATATAAAGCCTAATATAGCTATTAAAATTAAAGGTATTAACTTAATTATTGCTGCCGACGTTTGAAAAAGCGATGCTATTTTAGGAGCAAAAATATTAACCAGACAAAAAAAAGCAACAATCAATAAAGAAGCAATAAGTTTTTGAGTCATATTAAAAGTTATGTTAAATACTGCTTCAACATATGTAGATGAAATCCAACCAAGCACACCAACAGTTGAAGGGTAAAGTAAAAAGCAATGGTACCAACCTATCACACAACCTGCATATGAATTAATTTCATTAGTTGCATAAGCTATTACACCACCCGTCTCTTCTGTTCTAGAAGCTAACTGAGCAATAGTCAAACTGCCAAAAATTATGCTTATTGCCGCTATACAAAAAACAACTATACCTAATAATATGCTACCATTTGTTGCTATTAAAATCGTACTACTTTTAAAAAATATTCCGGAACCTATAACTATTCCAACTATCATCATTATAACAGAAAAAAGACTCATTTTTTTCTCTTGTGATTTTTCTATATTCAAAAATATAACCCCTTCCTAATTTTATTAACTAATTTTATATTAAATATATCTCCTTTCTATGTTTGCATTAAACACTGGTTTATTTTATGAAAATTTAATCAAAAATAGAATATTAAGAATCTACATAAATGGTTTTAACTGGAACACCTCTTTTTATTGATTCTTTGATAACAAATCTAGTCCCTTTCGAAGTTTTATTCCAAAAAGCCAAAACCATATCACTATATTCTATAATTTTAAAATTTCTAACCAATGGCGCCATTTTTCCATATTGACAATAATCAGGCAAAAAACACTTGAATTTCAAATTTTTAATTTCAGCTAATTTTTCTGCCAAATCATCCACGGCCCCGGAACCACCGCTGACAATTTCATCACATTCATTTGGCAAAAAATTACTTACAAAATCAAAATTTAAATTGTAAGCTGTTCTTGACCCAATAATAGCAACCTTCATAAACCACACCATCACCTTAAAACAAACGCAATGCCTAATATTAAAGTTGGTATCTCACACAAAAACACCACACCTTACAATAAAATTTTAGCATAAAAAAAAACATATATCAACACTAAAATTAAAATTTTTAAAATTTAATTTTAATGTTGATATACTTAATAAATAAAAAATTTATGAGTCAAATCTATATTAACGCTAGATATTTTAGGACAAAATAGTCCATACATATTTGTAGCATATAGTTCAATATTCGCTATTTCTTTTGCATTTTTATTTTTTTTAGATAATTTAATTAATTTACCATCTATTAGTATATTTGTTTTAGCTTTTATTTTAGATATAACTTCTAAACCTTTTTTATTACTAGCTAAAATCCTAACATATTCAATCTCTTTTTCAAAATAATTTAAGTTGATTTCTAAAAATAAATTATAAATTATTCTTTTAACACGAGACATAGTATACCGTTTGGTTTTTATATTATTATACAAATCATTCAAAGACGTACTATTTTGTATGCTTTTTAATATTCTGTTTTCTATCCCTTCAGAAACATCTTGAACTAATTTTATTTCTTGAGCATTCAAAGACCTTAGCTTAGCCAATACAGCTCTTTCTCCATAAATTTCTAAAGCAGGCATAGTTAAATCTCTAAAAGATTGATTGTAAATATTAAAAGCTTTTTCTGGCACAAAATTTTTCCAAGAATCTATGCTACCTTTTATTTTTAAAATATTTCTCAAATTTAAAGCTGAAGATATATTTTCGTTTACAGTTTGCTCACAATTATGCTCAGATCCAAATCTTTTAATAGGCAATATTTTGATATCTGAATTTAATTTCTCTAAACATTTAATATATTCTATGGCTAAAATATTATTCGGCTTGAATATTTCTTGAGCTACATTACTCCCTGCCAATTTTTCTAGAGCTATATGACGCGCTTTAGGAAACGAGCATCCTGATTTTAAAGTAGCCATCAACTCTTTGTCAAATAAATCTGATTTTATTAATTTTACAATATCAAACAATACCGAAATATCATCAGCCTCTACACCAAAAGATAAAAAATCAATAACTTTAAGTTTATTTAAAATATCAATAGCACCAAAAGCAAAACGCTCAGCTGAAGATAAACTATACGGTGTTGGTAATTCTAAAACAAGGTCTGCTCCACATTCAACAGCAACTTGAGATCTACAAAATTTATCAGCTATGCACGGCTCTCCCCTTTGAGCAAAATTAGAACTCATAATTACTACAACGTAAGCATCAAGTGTTTGTTTAATTTTATCTATGTGATATTTATGACCATTATGAAATGGGTTATATTCCGCAATTATACCTACTACATTCATAATTTTATGTAAACCTGCACCATTAAAATAATAAATATGGTGCAGAGACAAACATTACATTGCCCTTCTCATTTTTAATCTTAGCCTATCTGCTATCATAGCAATAAACTCAGAATTTGTCGGCTTACCTCTTCCGTTGTGAACTGTATAACCAAAAAACGAATTTAACACTTCAACATCTCCCCTATCCCAAGCTACTTCTATGGCATGTCTAATTGCTCTTTCTACTCTAGATGGAGTAGTAAGATGTATTTTAGCTACCGCCGGGTAAAGATGCTTAGTTACAGAAGTCATTATTTCCTTGTTTTCCACTGACAAAATAATAGATTCTCTTAAATAATGGTACCCTTTAATATGCGCCGGAACCCCTATTTGGTGAATTATTTCTGTTACCATCGTTTCCAAATCATCTTCTCTGCTATATTTTTCAAACAACGCAGACGAATTATAAGATTTATTATGATTTCTATTATCGGGATTCACTATACCAACGATTCTATCAACCACCATGTTAATATCAAAAGGTTTTAAAAAATAATAAACTGCACCTAAATTTAAAACTTCCTTTTCCAAATAACAACTGTCAGAACTAGACATAATTAAAAATTTAGGCTTTTCTAGCATATCTATACTATTTATATGGTTCATTACTCCAATAGCATCTAAATAAGGCATAAACGCATCAATTAAAATTATTTGTGGTTTAAATTTCTTAATCATTTCAACAACCTTTATTCCATCTTTTGGTGCCACAATCACATTTATACCATATTTAGGCAACAAACCTTTACACTGTTCGCAAAACTCTTTACTTTCATCTGCAACTAAAATTTTAACATTTTGATTCACTTAACCTCTTCCTCCAGTCATAAAATTTTATCACAGACATATTTTACCATATATTACATTTTTTTGCAAGTGTTTGCATTAAAAAATAATTTATTTTTTATTTCAATCCATAATATGGTGTAATTCTTGTAAAAAATTTCAGTTCTTCGGAACTCAAAAAACAAATCTCTGTATTATTATAAATCCACATCATAGTATTGATTATCTTTTAATTTTCTAAAACAATTAGAAAAAATAAAATTCAAAACATTAAACAAAAAACAAACCACACTAATAAACATAAAAATTTTTATAAAAATGCACCATTTTCCTTTATTTTTCATGATTTTCTCCTATTTCACAAATAATAATAAATAACAAAAAATCTGTAATTCATTTTTATTTTATCACGTTCACAAAAAAAATTCAATAAACTACATTTAAATTTTAAAATTCATCTTGAAATAACGATTTTTTTATGATATAATTTTTTTGAGTGTAAATATTTTTTAATGTATAATTCACTTAATTTTTATTACGGAGGGTAATTAAAAATGCAAAACGATATTCATCCAGATTATAAATCTACAACTATAACCTGTGCTTGTGGAGAAGTTATAGAAACAAAATCCACTAAACAAGATATACACGTAGAAATCTGTTCTAAATGTCACCCTTTTTACACCGGTAAACAAAAATTAGTAGATACTGGCGGAAGAGTTGACAGATTTAACAAACGTCTAGGTATGAAAAAATAATATTATAAAACTTGGGCATCCATCTTTATTTCTAAAGCTTAGGATGCCCATTGACAATTTAGTAAATTTATGTTAGGTAGATGATTATTTGTTTAAAACTATTAAAGATTCTTCAATGGTCGATTTTAAAGAAAAAAAATCTCAATTTATTACATATGCTTTTCATGTCACTTCACAAATTGAAGCTTCAGAACACCTAAAACAAGTAAAAGAAAAGCACTGGGATGCTACACATCACGTTTATGCTTATATTTTAAAAAACAATCAAATCCAAAAATACAGTGATGACGGTGAACCTCATGGCACAGCTGGCATTCACATACTAAATGTATTAATAAAATCTCAAATTTATGACATACTAGTTGTTGTTGTTAGATATTTTGGCGGTATATTACTCGGCACAGGTGGTCTCGTTAGAGCTTACACTAAAAGCTGTAAACTAGCTATAGAAAATGCAAAAATAATAACCGTTCATCTTTGCCAAAAAATATTAATCACTTTTAATTACAACTTATACAATTCTATTCAAAAATTACTATCTAATTATCATCACAAAATAGTAAACCAAATATTCAACAACTCGATTTCTATAGAAGTCGTAATACATTTAGCATCTTTTGATAATTTAAAATCTAAGCTTTTAGAATTAGCATGTGGAGAAATATCAATTCAAAAACTCGAACAAGTAGAAATGAGCTTATCTTAATTTATTTGGGCATTAAATATTATTAGGAGTCATTTTATATGATATCAGAAGATTTTATTAATGAATTGAAAAATCGTTGTGACATAGAAGATATAATATCATCATACGTCGATTTAAAAAGAGCTGGCAGAAATAAAGTTTGCTGTTGCCCTTTTCATTCAGAAAAAACTCCATCTATGGTAGTTTATAGCGACACGCAATCTTTTTACTGCTTTGGTTGTTCTGCAGGTGGCAATGTAATTACATTTATCAAAAATATTGAACATCTTGATTATGTACAAGCTGTAGAATTTTTAGCAAATAAAGTCGGTCTTAAAATTCCTGAAAATTCTTTTGATGACAAACTTTATAAATTAAAAAAACAGATAATTAAAATAAACAAAATTGTTGCCAAGCATTTTTTTAAAAATTTAACAGACCCATCTTCAAAATTAGTTAAAAAATATTTAATCTCTCGACAGCTTTCTCCGCAATGTGTTCAAAAATTTGGGCTAGGCTACTCAAAAGATTCTTGGAATGATATTTATAATCTGTTAAAATCTAATGGCTTTACTGATGAAGCAATATTAAAATCTAATTTGGTTTCAAAAAACCAAAGCGGTAAAATTTATGACACATTCAGGAATCGTCTAATGTTCCCTATAATAAATTTAAACGGTAACGTTGTAGCTTTTGGAGGCCGTATTTTAAATACTAATGAACGTGGGCCAAAATATCTTAACTCTTCTGATACACCAATTTTCAAAAAAAGTAATAACTTATTCGGGTTAAACATTTGCAAAAACACCAAAGAAAAATACATAATATTAACAGAAGGTTATATGGACGTTATTGCCTTGCACCAAGCAGGGTTTGATAATGTTGTAGCCACTTTAGGTACTGCTCTTACTTCTCAACAAGCCAGATTAATATCTTTATATGCCAAAGAAGTTGTAATTTCATATGATTCTGATTCTGCTGGGCAAAAAGCCACATCAAGAGCTATAAACATATTAGGCAATGAAGGTGTTAGCGTTAAGGTCTTAGACATAAAAAATGCAAAAGACCCAGATGAATTCATTAAAAACTTTGGTAGAAATAAATTTTCTTTATTAATCAAAGACAGCAAAAATGTTTTTGATTTTAAAATTAACAAACTCAAAGCCAAATATAATTTATCTGATTCGCAAGACAAAGTTGACTTCTTAAAAGAAATAGTTTTAATTTTAGCGGATATCTCTAACCCACTAGAACGTGAAGTGTACACATCTAAAATTGCTCAAGACCTTTCTGTTGATAAAAACGTAATAACCCTACAAATCAACAAAAACATAAAAAAGCAAATAATCAAAAATAAGCAAAAGCACCTTAAAGAGATTAATAATATAAATTATAACAACAAACAATCTCATAATGATAATATTAAATTGATTATTGCAGAAAATAAAATAATAACAATATTATTAAAAAACCCTGATTTTTATAAACACATAACATCACGCCTTAAAGAAGAAGATTTTAGTAATGAAATAAATAAAAATATCTACCATACACTAGTTAACCGTTTAGTTGACGACTTACCCATTGATATTACAAGTTTGTCTAACATTTTAAATGATGAAGCCATAAAAAAAATTGCCTATCTATTTGCATCTGATTTAAACATAAATTTTAACAAACAAGATTTAGTTTCTTATATTGACATTTTATTAAATAATAAAATAAAATCATGCATTAACTTTTCTAACATGAATGATGAGCAATTAAAAGGTTATTTTTTAAAAATAAAAAAATCTAAAAAATTATAACTGTTTTTTAGCGTCCTTGAAGAGGGACACAAATAACTACTACTTTATTAACCATGGGGAGATTATTAATTTGAATATTCAAAGAAAAAATGATTTAATACAAGAGTTAATAAATAAAGGTAAAGTTGATGGAAAACTTTCTACACAAGAAATAAATGATGTTTTGGAAGAACTTGACTTTGACGCTCAACATGTAGATAGTCTTTATGATACAATTGAATCCAATAACATAGAAATTGTAGATAATTTTTCTGAGTTTGATTCTCAAGATGTAGATATTGACGAACTTGGTATAATTATTGAAAAAGAAAGTAAAGAAAACAAAATAGATTCTTCTCCTGTTTCTGAAGACCCAGTTAAATCTTATTTAAGAGATATTGGCAAAGTAAGCCTCTTAAGTACAGAAGAAGAAATGGAATTAGCTGAAAAAATGAAGAACGGCGATATAGAGGCAAAAAAAAAGCTTGCAGAAGCAAACCTAAGATTAGTTGTAAGCATAGCTAAAAAATATGGTGGCAAAGGTATGCCATTTTTAGATTTAATACAAGAAGGTAATCTTGGTTTAATCAAAGCTGTAGAAAAATTTGACTACACCAAAGGGTTCAAATTTTCAACATATGCCACATGGTGGATAAGACAAGCAATTACTCGCTCTATTGCAGATCAGTCACGTACAATTAGAATTCCTGTGCATATGGTAGAAACCATAAACAAAGTAAAAAGAGCTGCTGTAACCATTTTACATGAAACCAATAAAGATGCTTCACCTGAAGCCATTGCAAAAAAAATAGATATGCCCGTTGCTCGCGTAAAAGAAATTATGCAGTTTAATCTTGAGCCATACTCTTTAGAAACTCCTGTTGGTGAAGAAGATGAGAGTTATTTAGGCGATTTTATTCCTGACGAAAACACTCCAACTCCATCTGATATGGCGTTTCGTTCTTTACTTAGAGAACAGCTTAATAAAGTAATGGACACTTTAACCGATAGAGAATCAAGAGTTTTAAAAATGCGCTTTGGGTATGATGACGGTAAACCTAAAACCTTAGAAGAAGTAGGCAAAGAATTTGATGTTACACGAGAAAGAATAAGACAAATTGAATCAAAAGCTTTAAGAAAGCTTCGTCATCCTAGCAGAAGCAAAAAACTTAAAGACTTTTTAGATATTTAATTTTTCAATTTATAACTATTAAAATTTTAGAGGTGTTTGTATTTTGACCTTTCTAATAATTGATGGAAACAGTATAATTAATCGTGCTTTTTATGGCATAAAATCTCTTTATAACAGTTTTGGTCAACCAACTAATGCTATATATGGTTTTTTGAATATTTTAATTAAATTAATTTCTCAAATAAAGCCTGAATATGCAGCTGTTGCCTTTGATGTTAAAGCTCCTACTTTTAGATCTAAAAAATATAATCAATATAAAGCCACAAGGCACCCTACCCCTGACGAACTTTTAAAGCAATTTGAACCAATACAAAAAATTCTTAATGCAATGGGAATAGTAACAATTGAAAAACCAGGGTTCGAAGCAGACGACATATTGGGTACTTTAGCTAACATTACTAAAACCAACAAAGATTTAAAATGCTTTATAGTTACCGGCGACAAAGACAGTTTGCAATTAGTTAATAAAAATGTAACTGTCAAAATAATGTCTACAAAAATTGGTACACCTATATCTACCGACTATGATGTTAAAACTGTTGTAGAAAAATACGGCATTTCCCCTAGTGAATTCATAGACTTTAAAGCTTTAATGGGTGATAAATCAGATAATGTTCCCGGACTTTCTGGAATTGGAGAAAAAACAGCTCTTGCATTAATTTCAAAATATCATAATATTGAATATATTTACGAAAATATAGACAATATTGATGAAAAAATCAACTTAAAAAGACGATTACTAGAAAACAAAGAAATAGCTTTTTTAAGTAAAGATTTAGTTACAATTTGTAATTGTGTACCAATAGATACTAATATAGAATCTTATAAAATACAAACCCAAAATGATGATGAATTATTTAAAATATTATCTGACTTAGAAATTTTTTCAATAATAAAACGTTTAAAATTAGATAATTTTAAAAAATCTTCTACTAATGATATTCCTTTTCAAATTACATTTAAATATTTAATGAATGAATCATCACCAACCACACAAAATTCAAATTTAAAAATTAACAATATTTTAGATGAAATTGCTTCAAGTCTATCTAGCATTCTTGATAATAATATCTATATTTTAAATAATACAAATGAGCAATTCATATTAAAAATTGATGGTAAAATATTTGTATTTAAAGATTACAATCAAATTTACAAATTGTTGCTTGATGCATATGGCAAAAACCCAAATATAAGAATATATACACATCAATCTAAAAATTTTCATATAAAAATGCTAACACAATATGGAAAAACTATACCTGTAAAATTTGACTCTGAAATAGCTGCTTATTTACTAAACTCTTCTATGGCTGATTATGATTTAGAAAAATTAACAAACATATATTGTCACTGTGTCGTTTCAGATAATCCTCAAGCACAAATCAACATTTTTGTAGAGCTTTGTAAAATAATGGAAAAGAAAATTAATGAAAATAATTTATCTAATTTATTTTATGATATAGAAATTCCTCTGTGCGTGGTTTTAGCAGACATGGAATTAACTGGTTTTAAAATAGATCAACGAGGATTAATTTTATTTGGTGAACAATTAGATGATGACATTGAAAAATTACAAAATGAAATATTCAAACTTGCAAATTGTGAATTTAACCTTAATTCATCTCTACAATTAGCTAAAGTTCTATTTGAAGACCTTCAATTACCATATGGCAAAAAAAATAAAAGAGGATTTTCAACTAATGCCGAAGTACTAGAATCTTTAAAAGAGCAACACCCTATTATAAATAAAATTTTAAAATATAGACTTTTAAAAAAATTAAAAAATACATACGTTGATGGGTTGCTAAAAGAAGTCAAACTAGATAACCGAATTCATTCAATATTTAATAACACAGAAACAAAAACAGGCAGGATTAGTAGTGAAAAACCAAATTTACAAAACATACCAATAAGAACTCCGCTTGGTAGTAAACTTAGAAAATATTTTATTGCTCAAGAAGGGTGTAAACTTGTTGATGGCGATTATTCTCAAATAGAATTAAGAATTTTAGCACACATTTCAAACGATGAAAACATGATAAATGCTTTTAATCAAAACCAAGACATTCATAAAAAAACTGCATCAGAAATATTCAATATAGATATAAATGATGTTACCGAAGAGATGCGCACTTTTGCTAAAACAATCAATTTTGGCATAATATATGGCATGTCTAGTTTTTCTTTGGCTAAAGATATCGGCGTTAGCGTATCTAAAGCTCAAAGGTACATTGATTCTTATTTTCAAAAATTTAGCAATGTAAAAAAATATCTTGATGATACTATAAGATCTGCTATAGAAGCTGGATTTGTCTTTACTATATTTGGTCGCAAACGTTATGTCTCTGAACTTTCATTAAATAATAACAAAATAACAAGAGCCTTTGGAGAAAGAATAGCTAGGAATACTCCAATACAAGGCGCATCTGCAGACATAATAAAAATTGCTATGGTGAATGTTTATAATAGATTAAAATCTGAAAAATTAAAATCAAAACTTATTCTTCAAATTCATGATGAACTAATTATAGAATCACCAGATAATGAAGTTGAAATAGTAAAAAACATATTAAAAGAAGAAATGCAACAAGCTACAAAATTAAATGTTGCATTAAAAGTAGACATAGACATTGGTGAAAGTTGGTTAGAAGCACATTAAAACAAAAAAGATTGATAATGACAGTACTATCAATCTTTGCTAAGTAATTAAATATTTAATTAAAAATATTTTTATTATACTATTGCTCCTATGGCAATCTTCCATAACCAAGAAACCAATGTCATAATTACCCCACTAGAAAACACACCTAATGCAATTACAATGATAGAAGGTATCAACCTTAGTCTAAGTGTTGCTGCAATTAAAGAGCCTGTCCATGCTCCAGTTCCAGGAATAGGAATTGCTACAAAAAGAAATATTCCCCACAGCTCATATTTCCCTATTTTGGCGGCTTTTTCATCTGCTTTTTTTATGGTTTTTATACAAAAATTTTGTATTGAAAATTGCTTGGATTTCTTTTTAATTTTAAAATTAATAACAAATTTGCCAACTGCTTCTGAAGTTGAAAGCCATTCTAAAATTCTCTTTGCAAAAATAATTAAAAATGGTACTGGTACCAAATTACCAATAACGGCAACAGCATATGTAATATGAAATGGAACACCTATACCAATACCATAAGGTATGGCACCTCTCAGCTCCACTATAGGTAACATTGAAATAAAAAAAACAAATAAAACTTTTTTTATCATTGTGTTTAAACCTTTCTAAAATAATATGAATTACTATCAATATTAAAATTAAACTCTAATATTTATTATATCTATTCAAAAGTAAAAATTCAAGCTTTAACTATGCAAATTATTAAAAAGGATTGAAAATTATGAATAAAATATCAATTGTTGTTCCTTGCTATAATGAACAAGAATCTATTCCATATTTTTACAAAGAAATTTGTGAAACATTTAAAAAAATACCAGATGTTACTTTAGAAGTTATTTTTGTGGATGATGGCTCAAAAGATCATACACTTGAAATAATAAAAGAAATATCTAACAGAGATGACCGTTTTAAATTTATTTCTTTTTCCAGAAACTTTGGTAAAGAGTCTGCGCTTTATGCAGGGCTATCAGAAGCAACTGGAGATTACATTTCTGTAATGGATGTAGATCTTCAAGATCCACCATCTTTAATAAAGGAAATGTACGAAATACTCAAAACTAAAGAATATGATTGTGTGGCAACACGAAGAGTTAGTCGAGACAACGAACCGGTAATCCGCTCATTTTTTGCAAAATTATTTTATAAACTCATCAACAAAATATCTGACACAAATATTGTTGACGGCGCAAGAGATTTTAGATTAATGACTAGACAGATGGTACAAGCAATTTTAGAAGTAAGCGAATATAACAGATTTTCTAAAGGAATTTTCAGTTGGGTTGGTTTTAAAACAAAGTGGTTAGAATATGAAAATAAAAACAGAGTAGCAGGTTCAACAAAATGGTCTTTCTGGAAGTTGTTTTTGTACTCTTTAGATGGAATAACAGCATTTTCTACTGTGC
Organism: uncultured Candidatus Soleaferrea sp.; assembly: GCA_964411695.1. Taxonomy (GTDB): domain Bacteria; phylum Bacillota; class Clostridia; order Oscillospirales; family Ruminococcaceae; genus RGIG8779. The sequence goes on along the minus strand of CAYPLT010000007.1, from coordinate 5,728 downwards.
CTTTAGCAATTGCCTCTGTAATAGGTTTATTATTTTGTTTTATATCTTTAATTTTAGTATTATTTATAATAATACGTACTCTTTTATATGGCGACCCTGTTGCAGGTTGGCCATCTAATACGTGTATTATATTTTTAGTGGGTGGAATACAATTGTTCTGCATAGGTATATTGGGTCAATATCTTTCTAAAACTTACCTTGAAACAAAAAAAAGACCAATATACATAGTAAAAGAACATTCTGAAAATTAAATTTTTTATACATATTTTTATAAAACGAGGTATTTATATGACGAATTTTTTTAACTATATATATGACTTTAATTTACTCATAATTATTGTTCTAGGTTTAGGTTTATGCTTATATAAACCATCTAAATTAAAAAATATTTTATTTTTATCTTTAACTTGTGGCTTCATGTTGTTTATTTTTACATCTAGGTACGACATCGGATTTGATTATTTTAATTATTATGCTTTATTCAGTGTATGCAAAAATTTATCTTTTATGGACATTTTAGCCTGTAAAGGCCCAGCTGAACCTGGTTTTTGTTTGATTTTAAAATTAATCTATTTCATTACACAAGACATTGTTATTATGTATTTAATTTTAGGAATTATTGCATTTTCAATGTTAGGTTTTTATGTTTATAAGTACTCTCCTTCACCGTTTATAAGCATTTACCTATTTGTTACCTTTGGTTTTATGTTTGGGCTAATGAACCTTTTTAGACAATATTTTGCTGCAATTATTTCTTTGTTTGCTATTAAGTTTATAAAAGAAAAAAAATTTTTACCATTTTTATTAATTACCCTTTTAGTAGCCAGCATTCATAAATCTGCCTTATTAATTTTACCAGTTTATTTTGTAGCAAGATTAAATATAAATTGGAAGTCGCTCACTTTTTATGGAGCACTAACATTACTTTCCTACATTTTCTGCGACTACGCTATTAATTTTATAACCCAATATGTTTACACTGCTTATAATTTAAAAACAGGCAACCTAAGTCCATTTATGGCTGGAATGCCATGGAAGTTTGTTCTTGTACCATTTATTTACTGCTTAACAGCAATACTAATGAAAAACCAATTAATCAAACGTGACCCTGGTAACATAGTATTAATTAATTTTTCAATTTACACGTTAATGTTTTGGATACTTATGACAAGACATTTATTAATAGAACGCCCATCAAATTATTTCTATATTTCATCAATACTATTAGGAGCAGAAGTTATTGCACACTTAAACCCTAATGAATTTTTAAAATCAAAAATTTCTGAATTAAAACAATCAATTTCTCAAATAAGAAAAAATAATGGTAATAACAAAGTTTTAGAACAAAAAAATTATGAATTAAGAAAAATACAAGACCATTTATCGGAAGCAAAATCATATTACATCACTGCTATAGTTGCCATTTTAGCTCTTGGATTTTTAAACCAAATTTTTGCTATGAGCCATGGTAACCATAATGTATTCCCTTATCATTCTATTTTTACAGAACCTCGAGATATTGAAAAAGAAAATAAAATTATACAACACAGATATGACCTCGATGAATAAGACTTTATATAAATCTAAAAATGCTATCTTATCATTTTTAGAAATAATTATCTTTTTTGTATTTTTCTTGATTTTTACATCTATATCTTATAACAATTATTCTTTTACTAAATTCTTTTCAATAAATTTAGGCACATCTACTTCTACATATGGTGCCTTATTTGTGCTTTTTTCATACATTTATGAAGGCTTTAAACTTGGAAAAAATAAAATATCTGATTCTGTTTATTCTTTAAATTTAGCATCTATTCTATCTTTAATTTTTACTTATTTTCAATTATGCATATTATTTCATGATTTTTTAAATTTCATCCCTATTTTAATAATAATGTCTGCTAACTTTGCTTGGTCAGTAGTTTCTTCAATTTTATTTTCTGTAATATATAACAAATTTTACCCTCCCAAACGTACTTTCATCATTTATTCAGATAAAACTGGCTTTAATTACACATTAAATAAAATTAACTCTAGACCGGATAAATACAATGTTATTGGTTCTAGTAGCATAAATGAAGATTTAACAACAATTTTTAAAAAAATTTCTCAATGTGAATTAGTCATATTATGTGGTCTAGAATCATCTCTTCGTGAAAAAATTATTAACAAATGTTACAAACATAATATTACTGTTTATTTTAATCCAAGTATTTCTGATATAATAATAAACAAAGCTAAATTTCACCAAATAGCAGACTCTCCTCTACTATCTTGTAATTACAACGAACTATCAATAGAACAAAAAATTACTAAGCGCATCTTTGATGTAATTTTAGCATCTATAATGTTAATTATTTTTTCACCCATAATGCTTATAACTGCTATGGCAATTAAGTTTTATGATAAAGGACCCGTATTGTTTACTCAAAACAGAGTAACCATAAATAATAAAATTTTCAAATTATATAAATTTAGAAGTATGGTAACTGATGCTGAAAAAGACGGTATTGCAAAATTAGCAACTAAAAATGATGATCGTATTACACCTGTTGGCAAAATAATTCGTACATTACGCATAGACGAACTGCCTCAAATCATAAATATATTAAAAGGTGATATGAGTATAGTTGGTCCAAGACCAGAACGACCAGAAATCATAGCTCAATATATTTTAGATTGCCCTGAATTTGAATATAGAACCAAAGTTAAAGCCGGAATGACAGGCTTTGCACAAATCAAAGGTAAATACAACACTCCTTATGTAGATAAACTAATAATGGACCTTATGTATATTGAATCTTATTCTATTTTACAAGATTTAAAATTAATATTTTTAACATTAAAAGTTATGTTCATCCCTGAAAGTAGCGAAGGTGTATAGATATAAATTAAATATAGAAATAATGTTTCAAAAAAATTATTTCTAATTATTTTGGATTTCTATTGCAAAAAAATCGAAAATATGTTATTATTATTAGTAGTATTGTATCATAAAAATTACATTATAGATTGTGGTGAGTCTGTAAAAAATTGTAGTTTTTATTTCAAATTCTATTAAAGCATTAAAAATATTACATTTTTTGCTTTATTTATTGTATATTTTATTTTATTGTAAGGAGGTTGTTAAATCTCAAAATTTATTGAGATTTAAATATTCACATGAGTAATTCCCAAAAAAAACGGTCTTGGCTTGGTAAATTATTTCTTGAGCCTGAGCCAAAACCAACAATTAAAGACCCGGAAAAGATTCGAAAACAATATCTTTTCTTGCAACCCACAATATTTATAGCAATATATTTATTGTATTTTTCTTCATATCTAGGCAGAAAACAGCTTGTTATTGGTTTCTGCGGTTCTTCTCAATCTGCTAAATCAGGTATTGAAGACATTTTCAACATAGACATTAGTGTTTTTGCTACACTTGGCATGATTTATTATGCTGCTTATGGAATAGGTAAATTTTTAGGTGGAGTATTAGCAGACAGAGCTAACGCTCGTGTTGCTTTACCTGTTTCTTTGATGTTATCATCAATATTCCCTGCTGGAATTGTTTGGGCTTGTAATTTATTTTCAGCTGGTTCTATTTCAAAAAGCACAATGATTCTTTTAATGTATATCTCTTGGGGTGCTGCAGCTTTCATACAAGCGGCTTCATTTCCTATGTGTGGTAAAATTTTAACATTCTGGTATTCTAATAAAAACAGAGCAACTGTTTGGTCATGGTGGTCCACCTCTCATGAATTAGGTTCAGCAGCTTCTCTTGCTTTAGCAACATTTTTCATTAGTCGCTTTGATTATAAAGCTGTATTTTTAATGCCTGCAATAATTGGTGTTTCTATTTCTATTGTGGCATTAATTTTGCTTAGAGATAAACCTGTATCTGAAGGTTTACCAGATGTTGAAACATACGCTGGTACAAAAAAAATTGAACCAAAAGAAAATTCTAATGAGCCTGTCGATAATAGATCTTATGGACAAATTTTTAAAGAAGAAGTTCTTAAAAATAAAAATATATGGATTTTAAGTCTATCTTTTATATGCTTATATATGATGCGATCTGGCCCTACAGACTGGTTACCAAAAGTGTTAGAAAATGACCCGTTCGGAACATACAAAGCTATTATGGTTCCTGCTTGTGGTTGTTTAGGTACCCTTTCTATTCCATGGGTTTCTAGGTTGTTGTTTAAAGAAAGAAGAGCACCTGCTTTATTTGTTTACTTTTTAGTTGCAACAATATGTTTTTCATTAATTTATTTAACATCCACTCCAAAAGGTGGTGGACTTCCAATTATTCAATTACCAGCATCATTGTCTAACCCTGTACAATTCTTTTTATATGGTCTTTTAGGTATATCTACATATGGACCATTAGTAATGATTGGTGGAGTAGCCTCTATTGAATCAGCTTCTAAAAAAGTTGCTGCAGCAGCAACAGGCTTTACTGGAGCTATGGGATATGTTGGCTCTGTTTTGATGTCTTATTTAGGCGGATTGCTTGTTAACAAAGGGTTAGGTCCTATGACTGCTGTATGGATTATAGATGGTATAATTGCTATGGCTTTAATGCTTATGGCTTGGAATCAAACTGCAAACAAAGAGTACTCTCATTAATTAAAATTTCAAAAATTATCTCCTGAGCACTTTGTATGTTCAGGAGATAATATTCTTAATTTTAAATTTCTTAATAAAAGTTAGGGGGAATAAAATGTCTAAAAATGAGTCAATCAAACCTAAAAAATGTTTTTTTTCTAACCTATTTGCTGAACCTGAAGCAAAACCTACAATGACCGACAAAAAGCAAATTAAAAAAACGTATAATTTTTGGCGTAATTCTATTTTTATTACATGCTATATTTCCTACATAGTAGCATATTTAGGCCGTAAAAATTTTAGCATTGCAATGCCATATATGAATGAAACAATTGGGATCTCTGATAAAGATATCGGTTTAGTTTTAGCTGTTTCGTCAATTGTTTATGGAATTGGAAAATTTTTAAATGGTTCTATTGCAGACCGTGGTAATGTAAGGGTGTCTTTACCAATAAATTTAATATTAGCAAATGGGTTCAATATAATGATGGCAATTGCACCTTGGATACATGCTAATTGGATTCATTCTCATAAAGCAATGGTAGTTTACATGTGTTTGTTCTGGGGTGCTAGCAACTGGTTTCAATCTGCTTTGTTCCCATTTTGCGCTAAATCTTTAATCAGATGGTTCCCTAATTCAAACCGAGCAGTGTGGTGGGCTAGGTGGTCTACATCTCATGAGTTAGGTAGCTTCTTGGCATTAAATTCTACTGCATATATTGCTTGTGCATTTGGCAAATGGGGATTTGAAGCTATGTTCTTTGTTCCATTTGCAATAGCACTAATAGTTGGTATAATTGGGTTTTTCTCTTTAAGAGACCGCCCAGTTTCAATTGGCTTACCAGATGTTGAAGAAATTTGCGAAACAAAATTAGAATCTTTAACAGAAAGTGAACAAAAAGAAAAAGATGAAGAATCGAATCTTACTTATTTTGAGATATTAAAGAAATATGTACTAAAAAATAAAGTAATATGGAATTTAGCATTAATTTATTTTTGCGTTTATGTTTTTAGAAGCGGACCTGTTGACTGGATTTTTAAAATTCTAGTTGGTAGCACACCTAAAGCTACAACATTAGATGCTTTGCAAAATATAGATAAATTAGCTGCATTAAAAGCTTCTACATTATGT